>JBDLIP010000001.1 GCA_039714795.1 Pseudomonadota bacterium
GGCGGATAATAATTTCTTGTTGCTCTTTGGCACTGGTCATCCCGGATTATATATAAGATTTTAATTAAATTGTCAACTTTATTTCTCCAGCCTTCCTTACAGAGGGATAGATTTTGAGTAATCTGTCCTTGTGTAGAGGGATAGATTTAGATAATGCAAAATTTACTGCCAACATTAAAACCAACAGTTTGATTCAGCTTCAGTATAACAATCCAGCCCCTTGAAAACCATCATGCTTTAAGGCTTCAAGCGCTTCATTTGCTAGGCTCAAGGGAAAGCCTACCACATGGGTTTTAATTCCCAGCCTTGTCGCTTCTTGCAAAAACTCCTCCCCATCTTGGCGGGTGTTATTAGTCACACTGCGAATAACCCTTTCGCCATAAAGGATCTTATAATCAAAAGAGGGAATGGGGCTCATGTGAATACCAGCAAGCACCAACACACCCGCTTTATCAAGCGCTTTAAGTGCAACCGGTACGATCTCTCCTACAGGCGCAAAAACAATGGCTGCATCAAGGGGTACTGGAGGCTTAGCCAATGTACCACCAGTCCAAACAGCTCCTAAAGATTCCGCCAACTCCTGATGTTTTTTATCGCGAGTGGCCACGTAGACATCTGCTCCCCAAGCCTGCATTAGTTGAATTGCCACGTGCCCCGCTGCGCCAAACCCATAAATTCCCACCCGAGCGCCGGGCCAATACTGAATGCCAGTCAACCGAATTGAACGATATCCTATGATTCCGGCACACAATAGCGGTGCTGCTTGAGCGTCAGAAAATGCATCCGGCAATGGGTAAATATAATTTTCAGGTGCTACAGCATATTCAGCATAACCCCCTTGGGCTGTCCAGCCTGTAAACTTTGCCCTTTCACACAGATTTTCTTGAGATTTACGGCAATAGACACACGTTCCACAAGTGCTTTGCAACCAAGCCACTCCTACCCGTTGCCCTTTTTTGAATGCGTGAGTTTCACGCCCACACTCAGCAACTGTGCCTACAATTTGGTGCCCTGGAATGATTGGCAACTTTGGCAAAGGCAAATCTCCTTCCACGACATGCAAATCCGTACGACAAATTCCGCACACGTTCACTTTGATAAGAACCTGATCTGGAAGACATGTGGGTTGTTCTACATCGGTATAGACTAAAGGATGGGTTGTTATAGGGGCGGCAGCTTTAAGCAGACAGGCTTTCATTGTTTTGTTATTCTTGAGTGATTCTGGAGTTATTTTAGCATAACGGACAACGAAATCTGTATCCTAAAATATTTCGTATTCCTTGCCAAAAGCAGCAAAAATTCTTATAACTACAAGAAGTTTATCAAGACATTAATTATGTGTGAAAATTATGATCATTACCTGCCAAAACTGCCAAAAACGCTACCAAGTTGACGATAAAGATATTGGTGAAAAGGGCCGAAAAGTCCGATGTGACTCCTGCAAACATGTGTGGACGCAAATCCCAGATCAACCCGTCACCAAGCGCACTGAGATTCGGCACCTTGCGGGAAGCAACCCCAAGATCTTTCCAGAAAAACGCCCTAATTCATTCTCTTTTGGCTGGGCGAGTCTTGTTGTTTGCTTGTTGATTACGGTTGGGTCTCTTTGGGGGGCACGCCAAACGATTGTTAGCAGTTGGCCTGCTACGCGCCCCCTATACCAAGCTCTTGGTATAAGCCTACCTCTTCCAGGTCAGGGGCTTATTTTGGAAGGGGGAACCCCAATGCACGTCCTAGAAAATGACTCTTCTTATATTGTTGTTAGAGGTGAAATCACCAACAAAACTGATGATGTAATCCCTCTGCCTCCCTTGCATTTTCAATTGATTGGCTCGTGCAAACAAGCTCCTTGGTGGCAAAAAGCTTGGGGCTATCTACATGACAGTACTGTTGGCAACCATAAACAGACATGTACACTTGCACACTGGAGACACAGCTTATCACAAAAGCGTTTACTCGCTGGCGAAAAGATTCAATTTGAAAGCGAACCACACACCACCATGGCAAATGCAGATCAAATAAAGGTTCATTTTTGAGTACATACAACCCATGCTGATTCAAAATGTTGAGTTTAATGATAGGCTGCCAGTTTACAGTTTACAGTTTACATTGGTAAATGAGCACTTTGAGTGCACCAGAAAATCAACAGTTTGATTCAGCTTCAGTATAGCTTCCATAAATTACATTGTTCAGCGGTCTCACATCCACTTGTAGGGAGTTATACAAAAGTTCATTTTTGCATATTCCAGTATTGGCTAATCCATGGAGATGGACGAATCGTTTTGTAGACGCACTTGAAAAACGGTAACCCCTCGGGCGACCAAACTCCACAAATGGCATCAGCAATCTTGGGATGCCCATGAAACGCTAAAACTTTTGTACCTTCCGGCAATTTTGGCTCAACAAAGAAACGTAAATACCACACTGGCAATGCATGAAACTTAAAGCTGCGGCACCACTCTTCAGGCCAAAATTTCAAGCGTCCCCACTTTTCAATCACCTTCGCTGAGAGATACTCTTGGCTAGCAGTGTAAAACTGCTTAACGACTTCTTTCGGGTGTGCTTCAAAGTATTCTTTTATGAATCCAAGGGTGCCTACCCGCCACGAATAGCATGTTGCTTGCCCCACACGCTCACTTTTGACACTCCAGTCATTGATAATAACAAAATCATCGCCCAACGGATAAGAAACGAAGCAATCCAGCTCACCGGTAATCACCACATCAAGATCAAAAAACAAAACACGCTGTCCGTTCAACCCACCCAACTCATCATCACAAAGGCCAGCTTCTTTTTGGTAAGCATACTTCACATCCTCTGGATTGCATTTCATCACAGGCAATGGTTGAGACAAAATCTCTGGGGTCAGTCCTGTTGCATCGTCGGTAAAACAGAAAAAACGAAGTTCGTGTTTCTTCATGTTGCGTTTGACCATAGCGTACAAACAGTTGACGTCATGAGCCGTATACACCTGACCCCACTTAATACAAACAACGTTAGCAACTGGCTTTTTAGTCTGAGTTTTCTCCATGGTGTTTTCCATATTCACATAATGCGTGCAAAAGGCTTATTATACATACTCTCGTAAAACCAAAACCTCTAGTTTAATGATAGCTGCCAGCTTGCAGTTTACAACTGTAAATGAGCACTTCGAGCGTATCTGGAAACATAGGTTTTGATTTCACTTCAGTATATACTAAAAATACTCATGACCGAGCAACTACTTACACCTACGCTGCGATCCTATGATCCTCCGGTTTACCTTCCGTGCTTTTACCATAAGCAGGTCGATTGAATCGATCGCCAGAAACATCTAGGGCCTGGCATGCAATGGCCTTAATCTGGTCTGTTGCTTCATCCGTCTTGACCAACAATGTGTTGATAAGAGCCTGTTGTTCCTTAATTTTAGCTTCAAGCGAAACGGTTTTTTGCTGCATCAGCTTACGCTCCCCTTCTATTTCCTTAGCCCTTAGTTCAGTGTCAAACTTAAATCGGGTTTGAAGCTCTGAAGTAACCCGTTTTTCTGTCTCCTCTACAGCTTTAGCAATTTCAGCCGGAATAGCATCAACGGTTTTCTTAAACTGAGCCAATTCGCTCTCGCTTTGTTTCAAGTCAGCTTCTCGCTGCCCAAGCACCCTTTTCTTTTCGGTCATTTCTTTCTCGAGAGCATTCTGTTTGGCCTTATATTCATCTTCGTCTTTGCGCCTAGACATCTTAAGGCTATACGAATACTCCTCCTCATCACGGCTACGCTTTCTATCAAGTTCGGATTTAAATTCCTTATACTCTTGCTCCAAAGTTTGCCGTTCTTTGTGCCAGTGTTGTCGCTTTTCAGCCATATCGTTTTCAAAAGCTGCTTGGGACTCTTGTATTTTCAGTTGATGTTTTTTGCTTTCTTCTTCTTGAGTAATGATGAGGGCAGACAATGTGTGGGCAGTATCTTTAATGCCGTAAAGATTTTGCAAATGCTCTTGCTCGACCGATATAGATTTTTGCAAATCACTCAACCGGCTGAACTCACCAACCAGTTGTTCACTTAAATGGTCAAGTTGCTTGGTTAGATTAATTTTAAGCTCCGCCAGATTAGAAATAATTGCGTGCTCTGAATTTTTGGTAGCTCTGGACAAAGTATCCCGCTGTTCCACTGATTTCTGCTGTTGCTGAGGATTCTTTTCAGATTGATTTTGTAATTGTTTAACGACCTGCTCATAGGCTTCCAAAATCTGATTTTTGGTGTTTTTGGCAGAAATATCTGAGGGGATTTGAGTTTTCTCGGGCATTGTCTTTTCTCCTAATTTTTCCAACTGTAAAGCGGCAGTGAAGCTGAATCAAAGTGCTCATTTACCTCCTTACGCGACAACTCATTCATAACTCGTTATTGGCTGTAGAACAAGAGGGCAAGTGTCCGAGTTTATCTAAGGCAAGTATTTTTACCAAAATTTCTTTGTTTACTGGAGATTAACTTGGTTCTGTCGCATCTGTTGGCACCCCACATAATCCGTCACAATGGATAACACTTATGTTTGATTCAGCCCGGGTATATGCAATCTTTAATATGTTGCTATGCACCATATGAATAGTGCTTTTTATATAAAAACAACCTATGCCTATGGTGGCTTTTGGAAAAGGGTTGTCGCTGCTTTAATTGATGGACTAATTTTGTTGATTCCTTCGGCATTTTGTGACATTTTTTCACAAGGTATATTTGGTGGCATGACATTGTTAATAGTCATTGAATGGCTCTACGTTTCTCTTTTAGAATCTTCACGATATCAAGCAACACTTGGCAAACAGATATTTAGCTTAATTGTTGTCAATGGTGACTATCAAAGATTAACCTGGGCTAATGCAACTTTAAGATATTTCTGTCAATACATTTCAATGATTACTCTAGGGTTTGGTTATCTCATGGTTGCTTTCACTCCTAGAAAGCGTGGCTTGCACGATTATATAGCCAACACATACGTTGTGTACAAGCAAGAATAGCTTCAAAGCTAAAAAGACATAATTTTTAGCATTTCTTGCTGGACCTAAGGGTGCAGAATATCGTACACATGTACTGAGTCTAAATAATGATTTGCTTAAAGTGGATTGATTAAAATGTTTACAAAACTTCTCGGTATGTTTTCTGCGGATATGGGCATTGATTTGGGAACTGCCAATACACTTGTGTGTGTTAAAGGCGGTGAAATTGTCCTGAATGAACCCTCTGTTGTAGCTATGTCGCAATCTAAAGGGCGCTCTCACGTTCTAGCTGTCGGAGAAGAAGCAAAACTTATGGTCGGGCGTACTCCTGGCAATATCCAAGCGATTCGACCGTTGCGTGAAGGTGTCATCGCTGACTTTGATATTGCTGAAGAAATGATCAAGTATTTTATCCACAAAGTACATAACCGCCGCAGTTTTGTCAGCCCTCAAGTCGTCATTTGTGTTCCCTCAGGCTCCACTGCGGTTGAACGCCGTGCAATTCATGAATCTGCGGAAAGTGCTGGCGCTAGGCGGGTCTTCCTAATTGAAGAGCCAATGGCAGCAGCAATCGGAGCTGGTCTACCTGTTACAGAACCCACAGGATCGATGGTTGTAGATATAGGTGGAGGCACGACAGAAGTTGCTGTTTTGTCGCTTGGGGGAATTGTACACGCGCGTTCCGTGCGTATTGGAGGCGATAGCCTGGATGATGCAATCATCCAGTATATACGCCGCCACCATAATCTGTTAGTGGGCGAAAGCACCGCCGAGCGGATCAAAAAAGAAATCGGATCAGCAATGCCACCTGAACAAAGTGCAGGTAAGAAAATGAAGATCAAGGGCCGTGACATGATCCAGGGCATTCCTAAAGAAATAGACATGTCGGGAAAGCAAGTCGCAGAAAGCCTTTCCGAACCAGTGTCAGGCATTGTAGAGGCTGTGAAACTTACACTTGAAAATACACCACCTGAACTTTCAGCTGACATTGTCGACAAAGGAATTGTTTTAACCGGAGGAGGAGCAATGTTGAAAAACCTTGATCGCCTTATCCGTGAGGCAACTGGACTTCCGGTTTCCATGGCACAGGATCCACTGTCATGCGTTGCTTTGGGAACAGGTAAGACGCTTGAAGAAATGCGCTCGTTACAGGAAATTCTGATTAAGGTTTAACTCAAACGCTTTAAGAGGGCAAGGCGGAAAACATGTATTCACCCCGAACATCTGTTGCAACGCCAAGCATGCGACTGCACAAAATTCTTGCCTCGCTTTTGCAAGTGAGTACAGCTTTAAAACTTCTCTTTGTGGTGGGGGTTGCAGGGATCTTAGTCTATGGGGACATGCAGGGCTGGGCATTTACCAAGCATTTTCGCCTGAAAATAATGGACAATACAGTTCCTGTTTGGAGTGTGACACACAACGCAACCCACTGGCTGCACGAAAAAAGCCAACACATACAACATTATTTTTCAGTAATGCAAGAAAACCAGCGCTTAAGAGAGCAGTTAGAACAACTGTCGCACTGGAAAAATATTGCCAACCAATTGGCGACTGAAAACGAACACCTGAAGCATTTCTTAAATGTTCCCACATCCTCAGCTTCTACCATGGTGACTGCACGGGTGATTACAACTCCCTACACTCCTTCCATTCAAACCCTAATGATTAATGCAGGAAACAATCAAGGAATCAGAAAAAATCAGCCCGTAATCGTACCCCAAGGCGTAGTCGGTCGTATTATTGAAGTAGGCCACAATAGTGCTCAGGTATTATTGATTACAGATCCCAGATCACGTATTCCTGTTAAAGGAGAGTCCTCAGATTTTCAGGCGATCTTAATTGGTAACCAAACGAATGCCTTGAAAATTTTGCACCATCGCACCGGTGAAAAAGCCCCGTATCCTCAGCGTTTAGTAACCTCCAGCAAAGGTAAGGTATTTCCCGAAGGTTTAATAGTTGCTTATGTACCAGATGACACATCCCCGGTCATCCAACCAGTTGTGAAATGGCAGGATCTTGATTACGTGCAAGTGATTAGCGCTTTTCCTTTGGAAATCACCCATGATTGAAGTTTTTGGGATACCGCAAACTTCCATATTGAAAAATTGCATTCCCAGCCTGACTCTCACATTTGCTACTATCTTTGATATAGCATTTTCTCCGCCACTTGTAGGCATTGGTTTGCATAGTGAGCATATGGTGTTGTACACCTGGCTTATTTTTTATCCCTCTCTTGTTCCCCTATCTGTGCTTGTTGCTGTGGGCCTTTTACAAGATTGTACCGCAGGACTTACCCTAGGCGCATCTGTAATCCTGCTTATGGGCTTTTACAGCCTCACGATCTATAATCGACACCACTTTAACCAACACTCCTTTTGGATTTTATGGCTGGGTTTTGCAGGAATAGAGATTTCTGTTCAATTGCTTGCGTGGTTGCTTGCATTCATCAAATTTCCAGATTCTTCTGGAGAAATTATGTTTGTTCAGCAAACATTGATTACTGTTGCTTGTTACCCATTGATTGGGTGGATGATCTTGAAAATTCACTCAAAACTGCACATAAGCAGTTAGTATAAGCAGTTAGTATATGTCCAAGAAGATATCTCTTCAGCAAACGATCACCCGGCGCACTTTAATGGTGGGTGCTGGACAAATATTGCTCGGATCTGCCCTCATTGGACGCATGGCTTATTTGCAAATTTGGCAATCAGAACATTATAAGAACCTGGCCCAAGGTAACAGCATCAAAGTGACTCCCATTCTGCCTGACCGCGGAATTATTACCGACTGTAATGGAGTTATTCTCGCGCAAAATACAAAGCACTTTCGGGCAATTTTGGATCTTGATTCCACAAGCGACCTTGAAGCAACCCTGGACACACTTTCCCACCTTATCGAGCTTCCTGAAAATTTTCTTCTCGATATTCAAAATCAGACCCAAAATTCACATCCTCATTTCATCATCATCAAAGAAAAACTTTCCTGGAAAGAGGTTGCACGACTCGAAGCTCATGCCATAGATTTGCCCGGCATCCAAGTCACTGAAGGCTCTGTGCGTTTTTATCCGCATGCCTTGTACATAGCGCATGTGATTGGATATGTACAATCACCTTCTGCCAAAGATCTGCAATCGAGCAACAAAATTATAAAAATTGCCGGCATGACAATCGGAAAATCTGGATTGGAGAAAACCCAAAATCCGATCCTGCAAGGAGTACCCGGATACCATGAGCACGAGGTCAATGCTCGCCGGCAAATTCTGCGCACTTTACAAACAACCCCCAGCAAAGCTGGAGGTAACCTGGGCCTCACACTCAACAGTAAACTGCAAGGCTTTGTCCACGAACGCCTAGGCAAAGAGCTCAGTGCCAGCGTTGTTGTCATGGATATCCACCAAGGTGACATCCTTGCCCTAAACTCTCATCCTAGTTTTGATCCTAACCTTTTTTCCCAAGGCATCTCACAACAAGATTGGCAATCGCTGTTGCACAACCCCTACAAGCCTCTCATCAATAAAGCAATCTCTGGAGAATACCCGCCAGGATCACTTTTCAAGCTCGTGGTTGCCATTGCTGCACTTGATCGCGGCCTCATCTCACCCGAACACACGCACCATTGTCCAGGCTTCCTTGAAGTGAGCAATCACCGGTTTCATTGTGTGCGCTCAAGTGGACACGGCCGTCTTAATCTTACAACGGCAATTGCACAATCCTGTGACGTCTATTTCTACAAGCTTGCCTTGCAATTGGGAATTGAACGCATCGCACACACTGCACGTTTGCTGGGGTTGGGCACTCAAACCGGGATTGAACTCAGTGATGAAAGAGCCGGACTTATCCCCACAAAAAGCTGGAAACGCAAACGATTTGGCAAACCTTGGTTCGTTGGCGAAACCATTATTGCTTCAATTGGCCAAGGGTATGTCTTGGCAACCCCTCTACAAATGGCCGTGATGATGGCGCAAATATCCAATGGCGGACACACTATTACGCCAAGCCTCATCGCTGGACCTGGACCTGGACCTGGACCTGGACCTGCATCACCACAAAAAATCTTTTCACCCAAGATATTTGCTCCTATTCTTGAAGGAACCCATATGGCCATCAACAGTAAAATTGGCACAGGATATCGGTCACGCATTCTGCAACCAGATATGCGCATGGGCGGTAAGACATCCACATCTCAAGTTCGACGCATTTCCATTGCTGATCGTAAAAGCGGTCAGTATCGAAACGAAAAATCGTGGAAACAACGGGATCACTCTATTTTTGTTGGCTATGCCCCAGTACACAAACCAAAGTACGTCGCTGCGGTTGTCGTTGAACACGGTGGCTGGGGCAGCAAAACGGCTGCTCCCATCGCAAGGGATATCTTACTGACAACCCAACAATTTTGTAATAAGGACTGAACGCTTATGGCTTTGAACCCTAACAACTTTGATTGGCTGCAAAAATTACGCCAGATAAATGTGTTTGTGCTTATTCTCATTGGAATAATGGGTGCGATAAGCGCCATCATGCTCTACTCCGCTGCTGGGGGAGATGTGTCCCCCTGGGCTCAAAAGCAACTGCTGCGTTTTGCCATGGGAGTCACTATTATGTTGCTTGTAGCCCTGACCCCGCTTCATTTTTGGCTGCGACAAGCCTACGTACTCTATGGCGTCAGTGTGGTATTGTTAGTGATAGTCGAAATTGCTGGCACCATTGGTATGGGAGCACAAAGATGGATTGATCTTTATGTCTTTCGTTTGCAACCTTCTGAATTGGTTAAGTTAACCCTTGTGCTTTCTTTAGCCCGGTATTACCACTACGCCAGTCTTGAAAGCGCACGCAAATTTATCTTTCATCTGCCGCCTCTGTTGATCACAATTATTCCCGCTGTCCTCGTATTGAAACAACCAGATTTGGGAACAGCTTTACTGTTATTCATGATCACAGGGGTTATGATTTTTGTCTCTGGTATTCGTCTATGGAAGGTAGGGCTCATCTTAACCTCAGCAATTGCCTGCATGCCATTGGCCTGGATGTTTTTGCGCGATTATCAAAAAAATCGCGTGCTTACTTTCTTAAATCCTGAGCGTGATCCGCTGGGCTCTGGCTACCACATCTTGCAATCAAAGATTGCTTTTGGATCTGGCGGTGTTTGGGGCAAAGGTTTATTGCAAGGCAGCCAAAGTCAACTGAAATTTCTACCAGAAAAACACACCGATTTTATCTTTGCCATGTTATCGGAAGAACTAGGAATGGTCGGCGGTATCATCCTGATTGGCTTCTACAGCCTCCTTATTTTCTATGGCTATATGGTCAGCCTGCATTGCCGCAATATTTTTGGCAAACTACTGGCCTTTGGTCTGACGACTATTTTGTTTCTTTATATGTTTATCAACATGGCCATGGTCATGGGACTTTTGCCTATTGTGGGCATGCCACTTCCTCTGATCTCTTACGGCGGGACATCAATGCTGACGCTACTGACAGGGTTTGGCCTTATCTTATGCGTTGATCGGCACCGTCACCTACGCAGGGGATTAAGTGCTCCTTAGCCAATCATGAATGATGGCAATCTGATTACGAGCCATTAAGGCAGGCGCGTGCCCAACGCCTTTAATTTCCACAACTTCTAACGAAGATGAGTGCATTGCTAGCATGCGTTCAACCGTCTCAGGCAATAAGATATCTGAGGTTTCTCCCCGCAATAGCAAGACTGGACAACGCACCTGATCCCAGTAATGCCACATTTCGCTTAAGGGAACTGCTTGAGTATGCATGTGCGCCAAACTTTGCCACACGGTTTTTGCCATTTTTGTCATTGCATGCCAGGCAGAAGCACCGTCTGTTAACCCGGCAAGAACATTTTGGTCATACGCCAATTCATAACGACCATCCTTACCCTTAAAGGTACTATGACGCGTTACATGCTGCCACTGAGTATCAGTCAACTTGCCAAAAGGCGCAAAAATCTTACGGAAATAGTTTTCAGCTTCTTGAAGATTTGAAAAAGTGGCCCGTTGCTGAACATAGCTCATAATCCGCCTTGTCCCAGCTAAGGGAATCATCGGCCCCACGTCATTAATGACTAACCTTCGAATCGGTGAATTCTGTTGCGCTGCCATAACCATTCCTATGAGCCCTCCCATCGAAGTCCCAATCCAGTCAACCTGCGACACATCAACTCGAGCAATTAATGCTGTCATATCAGAGAGATATTGCGGGAACCCATACCCCTGTCCATGCGGCAGCCAATCACTTTTGCCGCGCCCAACAATATCCGGGCACACTAAACGGTAATCCTGGGAGAGGACCTTGGCCAGATAATCAAAGTCCCTGGAGTTGCGGGTAAGGCCGTGCACACACACTATCGTTTTGTCAAAATGCTGCTCGCCCCATTCAACATATGCAAGCCTGTGAAAGCCTGCTGGATTGATTCCAAGATAATTCTTTTGTTGCATCAAATTTGCCTCAACTATGGCTTTAGAGTATTATAACTGTGCTGAATCGAAATGTTGAGTTTAATGATAGCGAGAAGCAGGCAGTCTACAACTATAAAAGGAGTCCTGTCAACCTTGTGACAATGCACTGAATTGGTTAGAATATACTGAAGTGAAATCAAAACCCTCTGTATCCTGATACGCTCGAAGTGCTCATTTACAATTGTAAACTGCGCGCTTCTCGCTATCATTAAACTAGAGGTTTTGATTTTACGAGAGTATATAGAGAAATTTCAAATAACAAATAAATCACAGGAGAGCTTAACCTATGTCCCAAGACCCCATTGTTATCGTCGCTGCTAAGAGAACCCCCGTTGGAGCCTTTCAAAGTGCTCTTAAAAATGTGAAAGCCACAACTTTAGGAAGTACTGCAATTAAAGGAGCGTTGGACAGCATTTCACTTTCTCCTGAAACAATCGATGATGTCATCATGGGCTGCGTATTGCCTGCAGGACTTGGACAAGCCCCTGCGCGTCAAGCCTGCATCAACGCTGGCCTTCCTAACTCTACCCGCTGTGTCACAATTAATAAGGTCTGTGGCTCAGGCATGAAAGCCCTGATGTGTGGCTTTAACCAACTCCTTCTCAATCAAAGCGATGTTGTGGTTGCTGGTGGTATGGAAAGTATGACCAATGCTCCTTACTTGTTGCTAAAGGGTCGTGGTGGTTATCGCTTCGGCAACGATCAAATTTTTGACCACATGATGCTGGATGGTTTAGAAGATGCCTACGACGGTGGCGGACGTTCTATGGGAATGTTTGGTGAAGACACAGCCCAAAAATATGGTTTCTCGCGCAAAGCACAAGACGCCTACGCCATTGAGACTGGAAAAAGAGCTCTTAATGCTGTGGAAAAAGGCTACTTTCAAGATGAAATCGTCCCAGTCACCTTCAAGGCACGAGGTAAAGAGGTTGTCATTAACCAGGACGAACCCCCCACCAAAGTAAACTTTGAAAAAATTCCAACCCTGCGCCCCGCTTTTCGTAAAGATGGAACGCTGACAGCAGCAACATCCAGCTCATTAACTGATGGCGCTGCAGCTTTAATTCTTATGCGACAAAGTGATGCTGAAAAACAAGGTGTTACACCGCTTGCCATTTTCCACGGTCACGCCAGTCACTCACAAGAGCCAGAGTGGTTTACCACGGCTCCAATCGGAGCAATCAAAAAGCTCAGTCAAAGCCTTAACTGGCCACTCGAAGAGGTTGATCTGTTTGAAATCAATGAAGCCTTTGCCGTGGTCACCATGGCCGCTATGAAAGATTTGGGCCTACCACAAGAGAAAGTCAATGTAAATGGAGGCGCATGTGCTTTAGGCCATCCCATTGGCGCCACAGGAGCCCGTCTTGTTGTCACATTGATCCATGCTCTCAAACAACGAAGCCTAAAAAAAGGTATTGCCTCTTTGTGCATCGGCGGCGGAGAAGGAACTGCCGTTGGCATAGAGGTGCTTTAAATACCAAAGCATGCCTCATTCTTCTGTACCCTACTCAAGGATACTGATAGAATCAGGGGGTACGAGAAAAATTGAGACAGACAGATGGCCATTGAAGACAAATTGCCTAATTATCTAACTGGACGATTGATTGTTGCTATGCCGCAAATGCAGGATCCTCGGTTTGAGCACGCAGTTATTTTTATTTGCGGGCATGACGCCAATGGCGCCATGGGATTGGTCGTGAATAAGCTAGCTGATACTCTTACATTAAAGGACATTTTGCATCAGCTTGCGGTACATATTCCCTCTTTCAAGCGGAACGTTGAAGTACACCTTGGAGGGCCTGTGGAGATGGGACGCGGATTTGTCCTGCATAGCACGGAGTACTTGCAAGACTCAACGATTCGGATCAACGAAGACTATGCCTTAACCGCCACAGTTGAGATTTTAAGGGATATTGCCATCAACAAGGGTCCCAAACAATGTGTTATGGCCCTTGGTTACACCAGCTGGAGCCCTGGTCAATTGGAAGAAGAGATCCAAGCCAACAGCTGGCTAGAACTTGACCCACAAAGTAATTTAGTCTTTTGTGAAGAAGTCAGCACCTGCTGGAAAAAAGCCATTGCTAGCCTAGGCATCGACCCCGGGATGCTTTCAGGTGATGCAGGTCACGCGTAAATCATACTCATAAAATATATTTACTGTTTAATTACTTTATCGTGCCATTATATAATTGTAAATTTATTTAAATACACAGGAGATTGGCATGAAAAAACTTACTTGGACATTTATACTAGCCGGAGTTTTGCTTATAGGATACAACCCAGCAAAAGCTACAATCCTAGAAAATCCTATTCAGCAAAGTTCTGAATTAAACAATGCAGACAATGTGAATGGGCTTATCTTAATTAAAGGAGGCAAAAACGGTGGTGAGGGAGGAAAATCCTTTCGCCAACATAGAAAAGGTAGAGGAGATCACAAAACATTCAGGAAACACAGAAGCAGAGGTGACCATAAAGCCTACAGGCACCATAAAAGACAAGGGGGCAAAAAACATTTTAGTCACAGAAGAGGCGGAAAACAGAATTATGCCCACAAAAGGCACCGTGGAGACCGACATTACTCCCATAAAAGACATCGTGGAGACAGGCATTACGCCCATAAAAGACATCGTGGAGACAGGCATTACTCCCATAAAAGACATCGTGGAGACAGGCATTACGCCCATAAACGGCATCGTGGTGAGCGTCATTACGCTCGAAGAGGATATCATGGTGAACGTCGTCATGCACGCTGGGAAAAGGGCAATAAAGAAAAGCACGAGAACTGGAAGAATGGCTACTACCGCAATCATAAAAATGGCTACTACCGGAAGGGCAAAGGTAGCCGTGAGTATGAGGGAGATCCTTCTGAGTTTGAGGAAACTGAGATATTTGAAGGCGATGAGGTCAGTGATGAGGCAAGTGTTGAGCCTGAGGGAATCATTGAAGAGACCGGTAGAGGCCTGATGCAAAGAGCTCAAGATCGAGTCGTAGATGAAATGTTAAACCGCGTCCTACCACAATAATTATTGATTCGGTTTGCAATATACTGAAGTGAAACCAAAACCTCTGTTTTCTGATAAGCTCGAAGTGCTCATTTACAATTGTAAACTGCGCGCTTCTCGCTATCATTAAACTAGAGGTTTTGATTTCACGAGAGTATATACCAAGAGCCACCAAAAAGGAAAACTCCTTTCCTACCGGTGGCTCTTTGGTTTTTATGAATTGACAAATTGTTGCATAACAATACACTGGAAATCTAAGCAGTTCCCTGAAATATGGTAAAATTATGATCAGTATTAATGATTTGTCTATGCATTATGGCGCCAAACTCTTGTTTGACGGCGTTAATCTAAACCTCAACTCTGGTGAGCGTTATGGTGTTGTAGGTGCCAACGGTACAGGAAAATCAACTTTCTTAAGGCTGCTGGCAGGTCAAGAAGACGCTAGCCTTGGTGATATTACCATTGCCAAATCAGCAAGTCTTGGGTGGCTGCACCAAGATCACTTTCAATACGAAAAAAATACTGTTATTGAAACCGTGCTACAGGGTCGCCCTGTTCTTTGGAGTGCACTACAGGAAAAAGAGCATCTGTTTGCCCAAGAAAACTGGACTGATGCCATGGGGTACCGCGTTGCCGAACTAGAAGAAGTGGTGGCCCAACAGGATGGATACAGCGCAGAATCATTTGCCCAAACGCTCCTAACTGGTCTTGGCCTGGCCCAAAGCAAACATTTCCGGCCTATGTCAGAATTGTCAGGCGGCTACAAACTGCGTGTCTTGCTTGCACAAGCTTTGTTTAATGACCCGGATATTCTTATTCTGGATGAGCCCACCAACCACTTGGATATCATGACCATTGCATGGCTGGAGTCATACTTGAAAAGAGATTTTCAAGGGTTGCTTATTTTTATCTCCCACGACCAGGACTTCCTCAATAATCTGGCAACCCAAATCCTGGATATTGATTATGGCGAAATTCGTGCCTATACCGGTAACTACGACTATTTTCAAAAAGAGAAGCACGCGGTTGTGGAGCAAAAACTGCACATAAAGCAAAGTATGGAAAAGAAGATCGCACATATGCAACGCTTTGTTGACCGATTTCGCGCCAGCGCCAGCCGATCGAAACAAGCATTATCAAAACAACGTATGATTGAGCGCATGGAGCTGCCAGACATCAAAAAATCGTCTCGCATACATCCGAATCTTCAATTTAATATCAAGCGCCCATCTGGAAAAACCGTGCTGAAAGTAGAGAAAATCTGCAAGCGCTACAGCGACAAAGATGTCCTCAAAAATGTCAGTTTTGAAATCAACCGTGGAGAAAAAGTTGCCTTCATCGGCCACAATGGAATTGGTAAATCGACCTTACTCAAATCCCTACTCAATCTCGTTTCCTTAGATTCGGGCACATTTATCTGGGGCCACGAAGCGTACTGTTCTTACTTTTCACAAAATCCAGACGAACTACTGCAAGATGATCATAGTATTTTGTCTTGGCTAAGCGCACAAAACCCCAAGGCAACCGATAGTGAAATTCGCGGCACACTTGGAATGGTTCTGTTCACTCAAGATGATGTGCACAAGAACATCCAAACCCTTAGTGGCGGGGAAGCCTCTCGCTTAGTGCTTGCCAAAGTCATGCTGGAGAAAAGCAACGTGCTGATCTTGGATGAACCAACAAACCATCTTGACCTTGAAGCCATTGAATCTTTGAGCCGCGCTCTAAAAAAATTTGCGGGAACACTGCTACTGGTCAGCCATGACAGACATTTTGTAACAAAAATCCCCAATAGGATCGTGTCTCTTACAGAATCTGGCTACAAGGATTTCAAGGGCAGCTACCATGAATATCTGGATTACTATGGTGAAGATTATCTAAGCCGGACCTGGCTTAAGGTAAAAAAACAATAGGAAACGTTGGACAAAATCGACATCCGGTATGATGGCCTGGAAGAATCAAAGTGCTTCTTATCCAAAACTCAGATTAACTTAGCTATTTTCTTATTCTTAAGCGAAGGAAAGTGCTTGAATGTAAAATCACAACATTGCATAATTAACTGTAAAATAAACTATAAGATCAAACAAGGGAAGTAAGAAACTTGAGAGAACTCAATCATGCTTTGTGGCTTAGAATAGGCTTTGGAATTTTTCTGGGCGTATGGGGTACTGACCGGATTATCAGGGTAGACATGTGGGCAAGTGAGTCCTTGATGGGTCATTTTTATGGGAATCTGGGATTAATGCATGTCTTTGTCATATCGCTAGGAATTGCACAGTTGCTTATTGCACTCTCTTTTTTCACCAATTGTATGGTCAAGTACACTTCATTGCTATTGCTTGCGATGCTAACGGTTAGCACCGTTGTGACGATTTCTCCTTTGTGTCACTATTTGTTCCAGGGAGGAAATCCGATACCTGCCATCATTTTTGTTGACCATTTCCCATTATTGGCAGGTGGTTGGGCTATATTTGCCCATTCTAAATCCTAAGTCACAAGCAAATCCTTCTGGGAGCCTCCTGGCTTTAAATCTGCGATCGCTTGATCTATCAATTCTGTGTGCTGCTGGTCTCCAACCCCATCTTTCAAAATATCCTGACAGGCTTGTGTGGACACAAAAATTGCCTGACGCCTTATATCCTGTAGGGCCTGAGTTTCTGCATGCTGTATACGGTCATGTGCTAGGCGCTCACGACTTTTGAGAAAATGCTCGAGTTCTTGTTGTGATTCTTTACGAAAATTTTCTACCTGCAAGCGGGCGTGCTCGATGATTTCGTCAGCTTGCTTTTGCGCATCCATATGCTTTTTACGCACTTCTCCCAACAAAGCTTGTGCTTCCTCGCGCATGCGAATCGCGTCCTTGATTTTCTCTTCAATCTTCAATCCGTGCTGGTCGAGGTAACCTGAAATAAATTTCCAAAACTTTTTCCCAACACCGAAAATGAAGATCAAAAAGGCCACAAGAAACCAAAACGTAGGATCGTGAAACATTGTGCTTAAAGGCCCCTTTCTTGCAAAGTCACGCCCACCGCTTTACTCACAACCAGATCAGAACTTTTTTCATGCAACAAACGCTCAATGATTGTGTGAGTCATTTCTTGAGCCGCTTGGCTGAGTTCCTGATCTGCTGCACGTTTTTTCTCATCAATGCTTGCTTCTGCTGTTTTAATGCGAGATAACACCTCATCAGCAATGTCTTTTTTGCGGTGGGCTGTATCGAGACTCATTTCTTGCAATGAATTTAATGTAGAATAACTGGCATGCTGACGTGCACCTTGCAGGGTTTCTTCATACTCCTGGCGCAAGTTTTCAACATCCTTTTTGAACTCATCAGCTCGCAATTGGTTGCCTTCAACATTTTGCCAGCGAAGCTCTAGCAGTACCTCAATTCGCGGCACTGTAACCATCGAGACATATAGATACAGAATCGAAAAGCACACAAAGAGCCAAAACAGTTGAGAGCTATAAGTACTGACATCAAGTTGGGGCATTTATCACCCATAAAGGATCAGTACACCAATCACGAACGCAAACAACGCGATGGCTTCGGTAAAGGCGACACCAATCAAGCTCATGAGGAACATCTCTGGCCTTGCTGATGGATTGCGGGCAATAGAGCTGACAAATGTGGCAAAAATATGTCCCACACCAAGTCCTGCTCCAATGAGTCCTAACATAGCAAGACCCGCACCAATCATTTTCGCTGCACCAACTTCCATCTTATCTTCTCCTTAGTTTGTCCTTACTCGATAAAAATTTCATAGTGAGATTGTGGCCTGGTTTCAATGCAAATGCAAGGCATCATGCAAATACAAACAGGTCAGCACCGTAAAAATAAATGCTTGGATACCGGCAACAAAAAACTCAAAGCCTGTAAACACAACATTCAGCGCCAACGGGCCAATCCCCCACAAACCCAATGCAAAAGTAAATCCGCCAAAAATTTTTAAGATTACGTGGCCAGCAAGCATATTTGCAAAAAGGCGAACTGCTAATGTAACAGGCCGCGTGAAATAAGCCAATATTTCAATGGGAACCAAAATAGGCGTTACAGCCAAGGGAATCCCTTCAGGACAAAACAGTCGCAAAAAACGCCAGCCATGTTTGACAAACCCAATGATGGTCACCAAAATAAAGACCATTAAGGCCAAAGCAAAGGTCACAATTATGTGACTGGTGAAAGTAAAACTATAGGGCACCATACCAAGCAGATTGCCCATCAGCACAAACATGAAGAGGGAGAAAACAAAGGGAAAATACACCAGCCCTTCTCGCCCAGCATTTTCCTGGACCATCTGGGCTATGAACTCATAGCTCACCTCAACCAAGGATTGCCGGCGCGACGGAACTAAGGTTTTTTTAGCTAAACCAAAATGCAGCATGCCAATTACAAGTGCCGTACCTAAGACCATAAACAACGCTGAGTTGGTAAACGATATGTCAATACCAGCAAGCGAAAGCGCAACGATAGGCTGAATTACGAATTGGTGCAGAGGATCATGCATAAAATAAAAGACAGTTGGTTGTTCATCATGGCTACCATTCTAACAAATTGATTGCAAAGCTCATAGTCTCAAGGAACCCTGTTCATGATTGTTCAGCAAAAATCACCAGATTATTATACCGGAAAGCGGGTGGTCTGAGGCCTTGCCTTGCTAGATATACATCTCGTTATCTTCAGAGATAAACTTTTTGTCGTAACCTTCAAACATACAGCGCTCAACCACGTAGGCTTGGGAAAATTCCGTTTTAATACTCTGAAACACGACAGGAAACGGAACTGATATCGGCTGATCACCAGAAAAAGCAAGGCGTTTTTCGAGAGCCTCTCGCTGGCCGCCAATCCAATCAACCCTTTTCTCATAAGGTGTACTGGGGTGTATTTTGTGGCTCCGCATACGATAAAGTCCAATGGCGTGCATATAGAGCTCTTTAAGGGCGCCCTGTTCAGCTTGAACCTCGTGCTCGTTTGCAGCCGCTGCACAGACAAGACCTTCTTCGATTTGCGCATAAAAGATAACAAGCTTTACATTCTTATCCGCTAACTTAGGCCAAATCGCATAAAAACTGGAAAAACAAAATTCCTTGTCAATTCCTTGAAAAAAGCTTTTGTTTTCTTCATTAACCGCCTCTCTGACTTTGTAGGCGATGTCTTTATTTTCAAACCATTCGGGCCATGCATACCTCTCCAACATTTCCCTGTAGGCAATGCTTTTTGCTTTGCGTTGGGCTTTTGCTTTCTGAAAAATAAAAGGATAAGCTGCAAAACCAGTCGAAGAATTAGCCGTTGAGGATTGATATGCTTTCCGTTCAACGTATTCTGACTGGGCTTTCATAACCGCCTTATACCAAGAAAAATCAGCACCACACGCAATACGAGTAAAAATATTGCCAGCTCTTCCCGATTGATCATTAAGGCTACAAATGTACGCCTCCCCCACTTTCAGCTTTTGCAGCGAGAAAGTCGGAAGAAATTTAGAAAGGTAATTAAAACGAACTTTTTCCAGCATTATTAACCTCCGCTAGTCTTTACAATCAAACAAAATACCCAGCCACTGTACCAAATCTCCATCTCAATTGATACTTTTTTTAACTCACTAACATTAATTATATATATTCTTTTTCAATCTTTGACATGATGTTTCTGACGTCAAAAAACTCGACTCCTAGCCACAATGACTGGCCATCCGAAACTAGAATGAGCTAATAACCCTAGAAAGAATTATCAACAAGCTACAAAATATCTCTCCCAAGTTCCGTCTGTTCAGAAAGGTTTTCTGCATTCGCGCGATAATTTTCCGCCACAAAACAAAACACCTGCGCCACCAAAATCGCCGATAATAATAGGCAAAATCTTTTCATTTTCTATCTTCTCCACAAATTGGGGGTACACACCCCTCACTTGCGAGCATCCTAATATTTGCCAGCTAGAAAGGCAAGAAAATATGATAACCAAGTTTGAGAGATTTTTCTAACTCACTGACATTGGCGGGAGATGTATCTTCTTTTTCAAGTTCTGATACGATCTTTCTCAAAAAAAAACCAACCCCCCAACCAAAATAATCGGCCATACAAAACAATAATTAGCTAATGTTAGTTAGTATTATCAACAAGCTGCAAAATATCTCTCCCAAGTTCCATCCGCTCAGAAAGGTTCTCTGCATTTGCGCGACAATTTTCCGCCACAAAACAAAACACCTGCGCTACTAAAATTGCTGATAGCAGATAAAATCTTTTCATTTTCCACTTCCTCCATAATTGGGCCTCAAACACCACTCCCGGGCATCCTAATCTCTGACAGTTAGAAAGGCAAGAAAATATGATAACCAAAACTAAGAGAGTTTTCTAACTCACTGACATTAGCAGTAGATGTATCTTCGTTTTCAAGTGCTGATGCGATCTTCTCAATATTTATATGCTGGGGGAGGTAAAAATCCTTGAAAACTCTCAAGGATTTTTTCAATAATTCTTTTTTTTCCGTGTTTTCTAGGGTTAGTGCCAGATTGGCCATGGCCATGGCAGTGGTGGGATGATTTTTGCCATAAGAATGGCGGATTGTTTTAAGTGATTGCTGCAAAAGTTTTCTGGCATTCTGGACATCTCCAAGCAAACGGTAGACATTTCCTAAGTTTGCAGAAACTATGGCCGCTAAGAGATGACCTTCTCCATATTTCTCGTTAAGCTTTTCAATAGATTTTATGAGCAGTTTTTTACTTTGCAAATAATCTCCTAAAATGCAATGAACAATTCCCATACGCGCAATTAGAATGGAAATCCATGCATTGGTTGTATTATCATCCTTTTCAACAAATTTGAACGCTTCAGCCAAAAGCTGTTTGCTTTCAGAAGTCTTGTGTGTTGCAGCACAAGCCAGGGCTAGATTTACCATTGAAAGCGCGGTCCAAATGTGACTGTCTCCATGCAATTTTCTGCGTATTTTTAGGGCATTTCGAAAATATGTTTCGCTTTTTTGTAAATGACCTAAATCATAATAAACAAATCCCAACAGGATCTGATTGTACGCTAGACTAGAAATTGATGTGGGACTTTGAGAGTTTATGTAAAGAGCATCATCCAGTATCGTCTTTCCCTCTATCCTTAGACCCAACACATAATTAATCCACCCTAGCATATATAACACCTGAGCCGTTTCGGCATGATTGTTACCATAATGTTTCTGGTAGAGCACTAGTGTTTGGGCAAGCACGTTTTTGACCGTACGAAACTCCCCTAACAACATGTGTGCTGTACCATACCGGAAAAGTGCGAGTGCTGTTTTAGGGTGCTCTTTCCCATAGGTTTTTTCACTAATTGCGGCAATTTTTTTAAAAGCGTCTCGCTTTTTAAAGCTTTTGCCCAAATGGTGATAAACGGAACCCAATAAAGTTAAAATATGCAAGTTGGTTGGATGATTTTCACCATACAGAGATTCATTAATCTTCAAGGCTTCTTCTAAGATATGTTCTGCTTTATGGGGCTCATTTAAAACACGATAGGTAAGAGTGTAGATAGAAACCTGAGTTTCATCCGAGGTAAAGGAGCTGACCTCTTTTAGAAACTCTTCCAACCGAGGGATTGTTTGATCTATTAAATGACGTTCTTTGTTAGAAAGATCCGTATTCTTTGTCCTTCCGGGATATATTTCATCAATAACAACTTTCATCCCTTTCAAATAGGTCAGTCTTTGTTCCTGATCTAATTTATTCCTGAGCCAGCTAGAGACCAAGCGGTGAACCGAGATATCGTCACCTGAGATTTTTATCAAAGAGTATTGCCGCAAAATACCGAGCAACCTATTCAATTCGCATTCTGATTTATTATTATTGCCTTCAGATAAGTACCGCACCAAAAGCGATTTGGGAATGCTTGCTGGCTGACAAAAAGAGATAAAATTCAGCAAATCAAGCGCCTTCTCACCGTCTTTTGTTTTCTTAATAGAGTTTAAACTAAGTTCCCATGTCGCATAGACCGGGTCATGTGTAATATTCAAAGGTGTATTGCTATCGGATAACAGATGTTCTCTTTCAGTTTCATACAATTTTAGATAGTTCGAAATTGAAATGGCGTTTTCTGTGATATAACCTGCGGCTTGAGATATAGCTAAAGGGGTATAATGCAACTCGTTTAATAGTTTGGCAGCTCTTTGTTTATAGAGCGGTCCTTTCTGAAAGTTAGAAGGAAGTTGCGCTTCGAGCAAGGCAAAAGATTCCTTTTTTGTCATCACGTCAACCTCAACTGCATTTTTTAGCTTATGGTTGCTTGAGGTTACGATGATGTGAGCATTATTGGGTAGGTAGTCGTATAGCATAACCATATTTGGTGCATTATCATAGACTAGTAGGGTGCTCCCCTTATTTTCAATCCAAGTTTTTACTTCCCTAATTTTTTGCGCATCAGACATATTATCGGAAAACAGCTTCAGTTTGTTCCCTATCTCAAAATAATCCACCTTTAATGACGATTCATTTTCTGCATTAAGCCATGCTCTAAATTTATAGGATTGCCTAGGATAGTGAATGGCATACATCGCTAAAAAAGTCTTACCGATGCCTCCCAATCCAACCACCCCTATGATCTTTGTTGATTGTTTTGCTTGATCTTTGTCCTCAAATTGACTCCATATAGAATCCAGCAGTTCGGTTCGCTTAATATAAGGGTCTGGCAGCAAAGGGAGGTTCCACTTGAGCATTGAAGCACCCTGCTCTTTTGCAGAAGGTGCTGGCGATGATGGTAATGTTGCATGTACAGAAGAGCTATTGTTTTGCTTGTCTGTATCCCAATATTTTATATTTAAAGTTAAGAGTACTACACAGATTACTCCAAAAAAAGTTACACTAGTCGCAATGAATTTTAAATAAAAATCTCTGTTTAGTTCTAGCCTTGCTGCTTGTCTTGGCGTATCTGGCTCCGGCATTTTAGCTATGTTTTGTGTTTTAAATTCATCAAAAGATTCACTGATTTTTGCTTTTGGCAATAGCGTAGCTAAAAGATTCAAGACAAACAGGTAGTAGTTATCAAAATCTCCCAGGGCAAAGCACCCTAAGCACGAGTCAGATTTTTGCACGTCTTTGAAAGAGGTTACTGGATCAAGCGAGAGAAAAATTGTTTGCATTCCCTCCTTTTGATGTTCTGGATTGCTAAGTTCTGACGTATCAGCACCAATGATGACAACATAAAAATCTGGGAAGGTGCTTGGTGAGATTTCTATCAGCTGGATTCCCGACAGCTCAAGATGCCTTTTCAAACGTTTTATGTTCTCTGAACTAGATTTCACCTTTGTAGAATCGTAATGAATGTGACAGGCAAGTTTTTTTTCGTTCGTCAGACGAGCGATTTCCTTCAGTTCTTTTTCGAAATTTACTTGCACAGTCAACTGCTTATAATGCTGCCTGAGCAGATCATCTTTTCCAGATCGTTCGATAAATTTGCGGATACTATGACGGCCACTTGATCCTATTTTTTGCCCGACCGTATTAATATGCGTTTCCACCGTACTTGGCGCAATTGCAAGTCGTGCAGCCACAGATTTTACATCCCACCCGCTTACGATACAGGCCATAACGTCGATTTGCCGTCGGGTAAATTCTATTCCCTGTATTACATTTAAATGTTTGGAATATAAATCTTCAAAAACTCTATCTTTTCTATTTAACATAATTTTCATCTTCATCTTTGCATTGATAGGCATTGATTTACTTTAAGATCAGAATCTATACTTAAAGAAAAATGAACTCCCTATTTTCTGTTACGCTCAAAGCTCAAAGTGCCTACTTACCAGTGCAAACTCTACGCTTGCAGAATATCATTAAGCTAGAGATTTTCATCTGTCATTGGTACGTATCAACAGCACATTTCCTTTTAACATAAGTGTTGGGTTCACCGCAAATTTTTACAACAACCAACTAGCGGTATCATCAGGACCGCGGTTTTTGTCCAAATGATTTTTGAGTTTTACTTGTAAAATTCAAAATCGTTTGGTAACAAAAACGTATATTTTTGAACCACGCATAAAATTGGAAGTTGTTTCGCTCACATTACTTAGTTATAGTGAGTATTGCTGTGGTTGATGTTGAAGGCGGTGCCATCTTTAACAAATCCCTGTTCCAATTTTGGAACTGGAGCTTCATCTAACCGCCGGATGTTACCATAAAAAGGAGTGATGACAATTTCGGCACTGATGGTGTGAGGGCACTTGCTATGAGGGCATTGGTGACAGGATCCATAACGAACGTACTCCAGCTGACCTTCGATAAAAACCCCATCCCTTTTTTTGAGGTGCAAGTCAATATACTCTCTGGCCATAAAGTCGGTAACTGTAACCGTGTGCCGCCGGCATCTGATGTAGGTAAACCCGGTGGGCTCTTCACCAAAATCCCGGGTGATCACACTGAGAATGGTTTGAGCGTGGGTGGTTTTATCCCCCAAAGTATAGGGTGCAGCATCAATATAGCCAAGAAGGGTTACTCGGTTGATTGAGTTTGTTTGCATGGGAAATTCCTTTTTGTTTTACGTCGCTTGAGTTTATGAAATACCTCAGAGCATTCTTGCCAAGGCATAAACGCGCGACAACCCACCACTGCAAAAAGAACAGGTGTCTTTTTTCTGACACAATTCTCCATCTCGCCGACCCACCAATGACCAACACAAAGTAGGCTGTTGATCTACAGGGCCCCAAAACAAAGGGGATCTGCATAAAATGGTGGTGCCGGGGGTAGGGATGAGATAGAGTAGCGTCAGCCACGGTGTCGATCTCCTATGATCACATTGCGGTTAGCGGTAACGTGAGTGTTGTTCTCACTCGGTTGCCGCGCTCATTTTTGATGCTACTCCGGTTGGGTGGCAAAAGCAACCCCCTATTTGTCAAAGTTGCTCAGTGAAAATGGGCTACCTACGGATCGCCATCCCGGACTTGATCTGGGACAGGATCCAATTATTTTTTTGCACTTAAACAATTGTCCCAGGCTTATTTGCGCAAAGCTGCAATCACTGCCGCAACAGCCGCTTCAATCTTACTGGCATCCATGCCACCGGCCTGGGCAAAGTCAGCGCGTCCGCCACCACCTTTACCGCCCAGCACTTTAGAAGCTATTCGCACCAAAACCACAGCATCAAAGCGATCCACAAGGTCTGATGTGACACCTGCAACAATTCCTACTTTTCCATCATTTTCGGTTGTGATCATCACAATACCAGAACCTAAATCTTTCTTGATTTGGTCAACACTGGAGCGCAGGTCTTTGCTGGCCATATCCTTAACATGACGATGCAAAAATTTGACGCCATCAATGTCTTGTATTGTATCCGATTTGCTATCGCCGCCAGTTGCCAGAGTTTGCTTGAGGCTTCTGATCTGTTGCTCAAATGCTTTGCGCTCTTGTATCAGAGTCTCAACTCGCTCCAGTAATTGCCGCGGCGCCACTTTGAGCTCAGCTGCTGTTTGCTGTAGCAATTCTTCGCGATCATTTATGTAATCAATTGCTGCCTGGCCTGTCAAAGCTTCAATGCGCCTGATTCCTGACGCAATGCTGGTTTCATTGATGATTTTGAATGTGCCGATATCGCCGGTACGGCGCACATGCGTGCCGCCACACAGCTCCATTGAATAGGTTTGCTCGCCTGTGTCTTGCCCCATGGAAACCACTCGAACCTGGGTGTCATACTTTTCACCAAACAGGGCCATGGCTCCCATTTCTTGTGCTTGGTCAGGCGACATCAAACGTGTGTCCACGCCTGTATTATCTCGAACTCGCTTGTTGACTTCATCTTCAATGCTTCTTTTTTCATCCGTTGTAAGCGGGCGTTGGAAGCTAAAATCAAAGCGCAAGCGATCCGGTGCCACGAGCGATCCTTTTTGGATCACCTGTTCACCGAGTTGTTTCCTTAAAGCTGCATGCAGTAAGTGCGTGGCCGAGTGATTGGCTCGCAGCCGATCTCTGCGGTTGATGTCAACGTGCATGGTGACGACATCGTCTATAGCGATACTGCCGTTGGTGACCTTGGCAATATGCGCGTGCAGGCGTCCAAATTTTTGCACACAATCTTCAATTTCAACCACAGCACCTTGCTCGGTTTCGAATACCCCGGTGTCACCCATCTGCCCGCCAGATTCGGCGTAGAAAGGGGTTTGATTGGCCAGCAGTATTAGGCGATCTCCAACCTGGGCGCTTTTAACTTCCTCACCTTCTTTGATGAGGGCAATCACATTACCCTCTGCTGAAACACAGTCATAGCCAAGAAATTCTGTCGAACCTAAACGCTCATGCAGGTCAAACCAAATTTTTTCTTGTTCTTGTGCACCAGAACCAGACCAAGCAGCCCGAGCTTCTTCGCGTTGACGGGTCATGGATTTGTCAAAACCTTCCAGGTCAACTTGGCGTCCCTGATTTTTGAGAACATCCTGAGTCAAATCTAGCGGAAAACCATAGGTATCATATAATTTGAAAGCAACTGACCCGGGAAGTTCGGCATCTGACGAGAGTTTTTCGGTGGCTTCCTGCAAAAGCTTAAGGCCTCGCCCCAGGGTTTGCCGGAATTTTTCCTCCTCAAGTTGTAATAGCTCTTTGATGAGGGCTTCAGCGCGAGTTAGCCCTGGATAAGCCGTTCCCATTTTGCTAATCAACACGGGAACCAGTTGCCACATCAAAGGCTGCTTAGTCCCTAACAAATAGGCATGACGCATGGCCCGACGCATAATACGGCGCAGCACATAACCTCGTCCCTCATTCGAGGGCATAACGCCGTCAGCAATGAGGAAACTTGCAGCACGTAAATGGTCTGCAATAACCCGATGCGACACAGCATGTTGCCCCTTGGCAGTTTGCCCACTGCATTCGACGCTGGCGTGAATCAGTGCCTGAAATAGATCTATGTCGTAGTTGTCATGCACACCTTGCAGGACAGTTGCTAGACGCTCAAGGCTCATCCCAGTATCAATTGAAGGCTTTGGCAAATTCACACGCCTTCCTGGAGTATCATCCACCCCAGCAAGCTGTTCGTATTGCATAAAAACCAGGTTCCAGATCTCAACAAAACGGTCACCGTCTTCATCTGGACTTCCGGGGGGACCGCCGGGAATGTCTTCGCCGTGATCGTAGAAAATTTCTGTACAAGGACCACAAGGGCCAGTATCACCCATCGACCAAAAGTTATCACTGGTGGCAATGCGGATGATGCGATCATCGGAAAAACCGGCAATCTTTTTCCAAAAACGGGCTGCTTCTTCATCTTCAGCGTATACTGATACCAGCAAACGATCTTTGGCAATTCCGAGTTCCTTATCAAACAGATCCCAAGCCAATTTGATAGCTTGCTCTTTGAAATAGTCGCCAAAGGAAAAATTACCCAGCATTTCAAAAAATGTGTGGTGTCTTGCTGTACGCCCAACATTTTCTAAATCATTGTGTTTGCCACCGGCACGAACACATTTTTGACTTGATGCAGCCCGGGTATATTCCCGCTTCTCTTTGCCAGTAAAGACATTTTTAAACGGCACCATTCCAGCATTGACAAACAACAGAGTTGGATCCTGGTAGGGCACCAAAGGCGCCGACGCCACAACCGTGTGATCGTAGCGGGCAAAATAATCCAGAAAGAGGGAACGGATATCGGAAGTTGTCTGCATTGGCTCTTATACTTTAGCTCTTACACTTTAGGCCACCTCAGCTGGAGGATGTTCCTCCTTCTTTGTTTTTGCTGGTTTTTTACTTTCAACCAATCCTGATTTTTGCCGAATTGTTTCTTCAATGGTGGCGGCAATCTCAGGGTTTTCTGCCAGAAATGTGCGAACACTTTCCTTACCCTGACCGATGCGTTGGCCGTTGAACGCGTACCATGAACCTGATTTTTCGACAGCTTCGCAGGCCACACCCAAATCAATCAACTCACCGAGTTTTGAAATGCCTTTGCCGTACATGATATCAAATTCTACCACTTTGAAAGGAGGGGCAACTTTGTTTTTGACGACTTTAATTCGAGTCTGGTTGCCAGTCACTGCATCGCGATCTTTAATAGCTCCAATGCGCCGGATGTCCAAGCGAACCGATGAGTAAAATTTGAGTGCATTCCCGCCCGTTGTTGTTTCAGGATTCCCAAACATCACACCAATTTTCTGGCGAATTTGGTTGATAAAAATCACTGTGCATTGGGTTTTTGAGATAGATCCAGCAAGCTTACGCAATGCTTGACTCATCAAGCGAGCTTGAAGCCCCATGTGTGAATCACCCATTTCACCTTCAATTTCAGCTTTAGGGACAAGGGCTGCAACGCTGTCGATCACCAGGATATCAACGCCGCCGGAACGCACAAGGGTGTCGGTAATTTCAAGTGCTTGTTCTCCAGTGTCAGGCTGAGAAATAAGCAAATCATCAATGCTGACACCCAGCTTTGTGGCGTAGGTAGAGTCTAAAGCGTGTTCGGCATCAACAAAGGCAGCCACTCCACCTAACTTCTGGGCTTCGGCAACAATATGCAGTGCCAAGGTGGTTTTACCTGAGCTTTCTGGTCCATAGACCTCAATAATACGGCCTCTGGGAACGCCTCCTACACCTAGGGCAATGTCCAGACCCAGTGATCCTGTAGGGATGGTTTCTATCTCCACGTTTTCTTGTTGGCCCAACTTCATAATTGAACCCTTACCAAAAGCCTTTTCAATTTGGCTGAGCGCTGCGTCTAATGCCTTTTGTCGATCCATGATGTCTTTAACCCTTTAAAAAAATTCAATCACCTTCTCCTTCAGTTATTCCACAGCTTAGACCACAATGCAATCTACAATGCAGGGCAAGGTGTATGCATAATTTAAAGGGTGGTTTTTGGGGGAATTGATCGCTCCTGCGATCTTGCGCTACAACTCACGTCCGTGCTATAAATTATGGAGTATTTATGCAAATTCACAATAGACGGATCCCGCGCACGTGCGAGCACAAACTGCCATTGCTAGACGATACGCCAAAGCCCTGTTTGAAACAGCGCTGGAGGCAGATGCACTACAAGAGGTCGACCTGGATTTGATTCACCTGCATGAGCTGATTGAGGGCTCTCCGGACCTACGGCATTTTCTCTATTCCAAAGTGGTTTCTACTGATTCCTTGGAAAAAATTGTAGCAGAGCTTTGCAATAAATTGTCCTGTCACAAGGTGACAAAAGGATTTTTAGGCTTGTTAGCGCAAAAGCGACGCCTTGAGCATTTGGCAGGGGTTTTTGTCCGTTATCCGCAACTGTTAGCGCTACAGCGCAAGGAAATGACCGCGCAAGCTATTACCGCCGTTGAGATGAACCAAGACCAGCAAAATAAACTTAAGCAGGTTCTGGAAGCTCGCACTGGTTTTCAGGTGGCGGTGATTAATGAAATTGATCCTGAAATTCTAGGGGGCATGGTTTTACGCCTGGGTGGTTTTGAAGCAGACTCCTCCCTTAAAACGCAATTACACAACTTAAGACTTTCACTTCAAGAGGTTAGATAAATGAAACTGCGCGCAGCAGAAATTTCTTCAGTTTTAAAAAAGCACATTGTCGATTTTGACACCAAGGCCAAGCTATCTGAGGTTGGCCATGTTTTGGAAGTTGGTGATGGAATCGCTCGTGCTTATGGTCTTAACCAGGTCCAAGCTGGCGAAATGGTTGAATTTTCTGATGGCACTAAGGGTATGGCGCTTAACCTTGAAGTCGACAATGTTGGTATCGTGATCTTTGGTGAAGATCGCAACATCAAAGAAGGGGACTTAGTTAAACGGACAGAGCGCATTGTTGAAGTGCCCGTTGGTAAAGAGTTACTGGGTCGTGTGGTTGATGGACTCGGTAATCCTATTGATGAGCGAGGCCCGATTAAAACCAAAGCCATGTCTCGGGTTGAACTTAAGGCTCCTGGTATCATTGCACGTGAATCAGTCAGTGAACCAATGCAAACTGGAATTAAAGCCATTGATGCGTTAGTGCCTGTTGGTCGCGGCCAGCGCGAATTGATTATTGGCGACCGGCAAACGGGTAAGACTGCTATTGCTATCGATGCAATTCTAAATCAAAAGAAAATTAATGAAGGCAAAGATGAAAGCGAAAAACTTTACTGTGTCTACGTTGCCATCGGCCAAAAACAATCAACCGTTGCCCAAATTGTCAAAACCTTGGAAGAGCACGGAGCCATGGACTACACCATTGTGGTTTCAGCAACGGCAGCTCAACCAGCCCCGTTGCAGTTTTTAGCTCCCTACACAGGGTGCACCATGGGTGAATATTTCCGTGATAATGGCATGCACGCTTTAATCATTTATGATGATCTTTCAAAGCAAGCAGCAGCCTACCGGCAGATGTCGTTATTGTTGCGTCGCCCACCCGGTCGTGAGGCGTATCCGGGTGATGTTTTTTATTTGCACTCACGTTTGCTTGAGCGTGCATCCAAGTTGAATAAGGAAAGTGGAGGAGGATCACTGACTGCCCTGCCAATTATCGAAACGCAAGCAGGAGATGTCTCTGCCTATATTCCCACCAACGTGATTTCCATTACCGATGGACAGATTTTTCTTGAAACAGATTTGTTCTACAAGGGAATACGTCCTGCAATTTCTGTGGGACTGTCAGTGAGTCGTGTGGGATCGGCTGCGCAATCAAAGGCTATGAAAAAGGTTGCAGGGACAATCAAACTTGAGCTGGCGCAGTACCGTGAGATGGCGGCATTTGCCCAGTTTGCATCTGATCTGGACAAGGCCACCCAGCAATTGCTGGCACGAGGTGAGCGGCTAACAACACTACTGAAGCAACCGCAATACGTTCCCTATCCAGCAGAAGAGCAGATCGTCAGCATATTTGCAGGAGTTAAAGGGTATTTGGATAAAGTTGATCTGACTGATATTCGGCGGTTTGAAAGTGATCTGCTAGCAACGGTTCGAAGAGACCATGCAGATTTGCTGACTCGTATCCGGACACAAAAAGATTTGACTCCAGAAATTGAAAAGGAGCTGACTCAGGTGTTAGAGCGGTTTGTTAGTCTGTATGCCTAAACATATGAGATTAGGAGCCCTTTAGCCTTATGTCTAGCTTGAAAGAAATTCGTAACCGGCGCAATAGCGTGCAGTCGACCCAGAAAATTACGGCGGCGATGAAGATGATTGCCGCTGCCAAGTTGCGAAAATCTCAAGCACAGGTTCATGCCTCAAGGCCTTATTCGATCCTCATGGGCCAGATGTTGGGCCAGTTGGTTGAAAAGGGGCGAACCTTTGAAGAGTCTCCCAAACTTTTGGTGGGAACGGGCAAAGAGCACCGGCATATTGTGGTACTTGTGACTGCTGATCGTGGTTTGTGTGGCAGTTTTAATGCCAATATCGCTCGGCGGTGCGCTGAATATTTACGAATATTAGAACTAGAAAATGCTTTTTTTGAGATCGTTTGCATTGGCCGCAAGGGACGAGATTTATTGAAAAGCGCTGGCTTTGGCCAACAGATTTTCCAAAGCTTTGCCAACGTTGACAAGCCCTCTTTCATTCACGCCAAGCGAGTAGCAAAATCATTGTTGGAGCGCTTTGAGCACGGCGGATTTGACGTGTGCACAATTTTCTATAATCGTTTCGTTTCTGCTATTTCACAAGAAATTACTTCACACCGTTTGATTCCCTATTCACCCATTACCAGTTTAGAACCTATTGAGGAGCAAGAAGAAGAGGACATATTAGCTCTGGCCTCGCTTTATGAGTATGAGCCTTCAGAAAAACAAGTGTTGACTGATTTACTTCCGAAGAATTTTGCAGTACAGATTTTCCAAGCGTTGCTTGAAAATGCGGCTAGTGAACATGGCGCACGGATGGCGGCGATGGACTCAGCAACCCGCAATGCGCAAGATATGATTAAGGGATTGAATTTAACCTACAACCGTACGCGCCAAGCAGTGGTGACACGAGAATTGATTGAAATTATTTCAGGGGCTGAAGCCCTGTAACGAAGAGGAAAACGAATGGCAGGTTCTAATATAGGTACAATTTCACAAGTCATCGGTGCTGTGGTCGATGTGGCGTTTCCCAAAAAATTACCCTTGATTTTGAATGCATTGCATACAGAATTAAATGGCAAAACACTGGTACTTGAAGTTGCAAAGCACTTAGGCGAGAATGAAGTGCGAGCCATTGCCATGGACTCCACTGACGGAATGGTCCGAGGCCAAGAAGTGGTGGACACAGGCAGCCCTATTCAGGTTCCTGTTGGCCCAGAGACACTGGGTCGGATCATGAATGTGATTGGTGAATCAATAGATGAACGGGGTCCTATAACAACCAAAGCTAAAGCACCGATTCACCGATCGGCCCCTACGTTTACCGATCAATCAACAGAAACAGAGATCTTGGTGACTGGGATTAAGGTGGTTGATCTTTTGGCTCCCTACCCTAAGGGCGGAAAGATCGGCTTGTTTGGAGGAGCTGGTGTCGGAAAAACCGTTATCATTATGGAGCTTATTAACAATATTGCCAAAGCCCACGGCGGGTATTCTGTGTTTGCTGGTGTAGGAGAGAGAACCCGTGAAGGAAATGATCTATATCGGGAAATGATTGAATCAGGTGTCATTGACCTTGAGGGCAAAGAATCAAAGGCAGCCTTAGTATACGGGCAGATGAATGAACCTCCGGGTGCGCGTGCACGTGTAGCCTTGACGGGATTGACTGCCGCAGAATATTTCCGTGATCAAGAAGGCCAAGACGTATTGTTGTTTATCGATAATATCTTTCGGTTTACCCAAGCGGGATCGGAGGTATCAGCCCTGTTGGGCCGGATTCCTTCTGCTGTTGGTTATCAACCAACCCTAGCGACCGAAATGGGAACATTACAAGAGCGGATCACCACCACAAGCAAGGGATCTATTACCAGTGTGCAGGCAATCTACGTCCCAGCTGATGATTTAACAGATCCAGCCCCGGCAACTTCGTTTGCTCACTTGGATGCCACAACAGTACTCAGCCGGCAGATTGCCGAATTAGGCATTTATCCGGCGGTGGATCCACTAGATTCAACTTCAAGAATTTTAAACCCAGCTATTGTTGACCCAGATCACTATCAAGTTGCTCGTGAGGTACAGCGGGTTTTACAGACCTATAAATCCCTGCAAGATATTATCGCAATTTTAGGAATTGATGAATTGAGCGAAGAGGATAAGCTGACGGTGGCTCGTGCACGTAAGATTCAACGCTTTTTATCACAGCCTTTCCATGTGGCAGAAGTCTTTACCGGAAAGCCTGGGGTATTTGTTGAACTGCGCGATACTATCGCTGGCTTTAAAGCCATTATAGAGGGACAGCTAGATGAACTGCCAGAAATGGCGTTTTACATGGTGGGAACACTCGAAGAAGCCAAAAAGCGAGCTGAAGATCTCGCAAAAGAACAGGCAGCTTAGATCCCATGAGTTTGCTGCGCTTTCAACTGGTCTCTCCTGAAAAAATGCTGTACGCAGATGATGTTTCTATGGTGACCATTCCAGCCAGTAAAGGGGAGATGGGAATTCTTCCAAACCATGCCCCAATGGTTGTAACCCTAATCCCTGGAATTATCAATATTTATCAAGAGCATACGATTGAAGAAAAGATTTTCATTGGTGGTGGCTTTGCTAACATCAACGAAAAGGGATGCCAGGTGATGGCGGATGAGGGTATCCATGTAGCCGACATCTACCCGGAAGAAGTCGAAGCACATATTGAAGAAGTAATGCATGACTTGGAAGCAGACCAAGAAGAAGATGTGCGATTGTCCTTGGAAGAACACTTGTCGATTGAACGTGCCAAGATGGAACTATGGAAAAAACTGAAGAAAGGGAATTGAGGTCAACGGCAGCAAAACTTAAGTGAAAAAGGATTGCCCCTACCACGGCCGCCATATATATACCCGTGCTGAATGAAACTGTTGAGTTTTATGATAACAAAAAGCGCGCAGTTTACATGGGTAAATGAGCATTTTGAGTGTGTCAGAAAACCAACAGTTTCATTCAGCTTCAGTATATGACAGCCACGGCGTGTAGTTACCACACACTACTTTCCCTTATCTGGGCTAGAGAAAAAACCCTTCAACAACTCAATGGGCAATGGGAAAACAATGGTTGAGTTCTTTTCACCAGCGATATCATGCAGGGCACTGAGATAACGCAATTGCATAGCCTGAGGAACAGTGGATAAAATCTTAGCAGCATCTTTCAATTGATCTGCCGCCTGTAGCTCACCCTGGGCGTTAATGATTTTGGCACGCCGGACACGTTCGGCTTCAGCCTGTTTGGCAATAGCGCGAATCATACTTTCGTCCAAATCGATATGCTTGATTTCAACGACCGAGACCTTGATGCCCCAGGCATCGGTTTGTTCATCCAATAACTTTTGAATGTCATCGTTAAGCTTATCGCGCTCTGCAAGCATTTCGTCCAATTCATGCTGGCCTAAAACAGAGCGCAGCGTTGTTTGTGCAAGCTGACTGGTGGCATATTGGAAATCTTGAACTTGAATGATAGCTTTTTCTGGATCCATCACTCGGTAATAAACAACTGCATTCACTTTCACCGAAACGTTATCGCGCGAAATCACATCTTGGGTAGGCACATCTAGCACCATAGTGCGCAAATCAACCCGAACGATTTGTTGCAAAACCGGAATGACGATGATCAGTCCAGGTCCTTTTACTTTCCAAAAACGACCCAACATAAAGATAACGCCCCGTTCATACTCACGCAGAACATTGACCGAATGAATCAAGATTCCCAAGATCACAAACGCTATGACGGCGTAGGTATATATATCTAAAATCATTGTTTTTTCTCCTCCTTCTTTATCTTTATCTTCAAAGGCTCAACTTTGAGTATAAGCCCTTTGATCGAAACCACCTGCACTTGTTTGATATCTGCCGCAAGCGTTTGATCAGACTCGGCCGCCCAACGCTCTCCCATCACGTGGATGCGCCCTACGGTTCCCTTCCATTCGATCACATTTCCAACACTGCCAATCATGCGGCGCATACCGCTTACAATAGGACGTTTTTGTGATCGTACCACTAAGGTTAGCACAGAAATAAAGATAAGTCCCGTCGTGCCCCCAAGGGCTGCAATCACTTGCCAGGACACACCAAAACCAGGAATATCTGTATCCAACAACATAATAGCACCCACAATGAAGGCGATCAGTCCTCCAATACCTAAAATCCCAAATGAAGGAATAAAGGCCTCAGCCACCATAAAGGCTATGCCTAAAATGATTAGACCCAAACCTGCATAATTGACTGGCAACACGTGAAATGCAAAAAGAGCTAGCAGGAGGCAAATGGCTCCCACTACCCCAGGCACCACAGTTCCGGGATGCGTAAATTCAAAGATCAAACCATAAAACCCAATCAGCAGCAGGATATAAGCCACATAGGGATTGGTAATGACTGCCAATAATTGTGTGCGCCAGTCTGGCTCAATTGGCTTAAGACTGAGGTCTTTTGAGTCAATTTTGCGATATTGATCCAGTACTTTTACCCGGCGCCCATGAGATTTTTTCAGGACTTCAGAGAGGTCCTTGGCGATGAAATCAATCACATTTTCCTTAAGGGCTTGATTGGCCGGTAAACTGGCGGCCTCCAATACTGCTTTCTTTGCCCATTTTTTGTTGCGCCCATGCAGTTCGGCTAAACCTTCCATAAAGGCGACAGCATCACTGACAGCTTTGTCCGCCATGGTTGGCTTTGGGGATTTGAGCTTTTCATCCCCGCCTTCCTTTGGGGTGGGCAAAGGACCTCCACCTCCAATCTGAACAGGCGTTGCAGCACCTAAAGTCGTTGCCGGCGCCATAGCAGCAATATGAGATGCATATAAAATATAGGTGCCTGCACTAGCTGCTCGGGCTCCAGATGGTGAGACATAAGATGCCACAGGAATAGGTGAATCTAAGATATCTTTAATAATAGATCGCATCGAGGCATCCAATCCCCCAGGTGTGTCTACCTTAAGGATAATCATGGCGGCACGGTCAAGGCGTGCCTTTTCAAATCCACGATGAATATAATCGCTGGTGGCTGGACCAATGGGTCCTTTGATATCTAAGACAACAGCCATCTTATTCGGTTGAACCAAGTTTGAACTCAAAACTGGTATGATATAAAGGCTTGAAAGTGCCAACAAAAACATCCCGACTAGGAAATAATCTCTCTGATTTCGATTGGAAAGTTTCATGAATTTAGGCCTTTTGATTGTGTCCTCCATTACAGCATGGATGTGGTAAAGGGAAGGTAAATTTACAGTTTTTCTCTCTATGCTAAAGCTGAATTGTTGGTTTTCTGATAGCTCGAAGTGCTCATTGACACTTGTAAACTGCATGTTTCTCGCTATCATCAAACTAGAGGTTTTGATTTCACGAGAGTATAGAACACCATGCAGGTTATAGGACTCACCGGATCCATTGGCACAGGCAAGTCGGCTGTTGCCACAATGCTAAAGGACAAAGGTATTCCTGTGCATGACGCCGATGCGACTGTCCACCAATTACTCGAATCCGATGCAGCAACTATCCAACAACTTGAAAAGTACTTTCCCGAAGCTATAGAAAGCCAACAGGTGAATAGAAAGGCCTTGCGAAAAATTGCACTCGGTGACCTTAAAAAAATGAAAATTCTTGAAGGGATTTTACACCCTAAAGTTAAAACCTCGCAACAGGAGTTCCTGGCAAAACATCGAGAACGACAAATACCGTTGGTGGTCCTGGAGATTCCCCTCCTCTATGAGAAAGGCTACCAAAGGCTTTGTGACTATGTCATAGTTGTCACTTGCTCTGCAAAGGCTCAACAACAACGCTTGTACAAGCGCCCAAACTTGACACATTCTGAAATCGATGCAATCTTGTCCTTGCAATGGTCAAGTGAAAAGAAAGTTTCTCTTGCTGACTATGTGATAAACACAACGGGCCCAAAATCTAACACGCTCGAGCAGCTTGAAAAAATCATGAAAGGAATCTAACAATGTCACGACAAGTCGTTCTGGACACAGAAACAACAGGTCTTAGCCCCAAAGACGGACATCGTATTGTTGAGATCGGTTGCTTGGAAACAATCAATCGTATTCCCACTGGCAAAACCTTTCATGTGTACATCAATCCCAAACGCGACATGCCACAAGGCGCTTATGATGTCCACGGACTTTCGATAGACTTTCTAGAGAAACATCCGCCATTTGAGGATATCGTCAGTGATTTTTTGAGCTTCGTTCAAGATACACCATTGGTGATCCATAATGTTCCTTTTGATATGAAATTTATTAATCACGAACTACAAATATTGGGACACCCAACGATTCCCGCTAACCGGACAATTTGTACTCTAAAAATGGCACGTAAGAAATTTCCGGGATCTCCTGCAAGCCTTGATGCCTTGTGTAAGCGTTTTAAGGTAGATAATACGGGCAGACAAAAACACGGAGCATTAATCGATGCTGAACTCCTCGCCAAAGTTTACATTGAGCTTACTGGAGGACGTCAGACCAGTATGGACTTCGGCGCAGCAGCAAACCAAAGCACAGCGCAACAAGCCCCAACACCGCAAAATCGGACGTTAAGAGCCTCTAGGAACTTTCGACCAAAGCAAGAAGAGCTGACGAAGCATCGCCAGCTCTTAAGCGGATTAAAAAATCCAATTTGGAACAAGTTTACTAATTAGCCCCGCGAGAAATGAAGACCTCTAGTTTAATGATAGCTGCCAGCTTGCAGTTTACTTGGGTAAATGAGCACTTCGAGCGTATCAGGAAAGAGGTTTTGATTTCACTTCAGTATAGCCCTATTAAATTAGCCTTGGGCCGCCTGTTGCTGCATTTGCTGAACTTGTTGGCGATAAATCGCAGCAAAATCAACTGGGGACAGGGCAAGAGGCGGAAAACCACCATCGCGGGTCACATCAGCAACAATATTGCGTGCAAATGGGAACAGCAAACGTGGGCATTCGATCAGTAGAATTGGTGGGATGTTCTGATCTTCGATACCTGTCAATGTGAAAACACCAGAATAAGTTAGATCCATAACAAAAACCTTCTCTGTTTCTGTTTCTGACTTACTGGCATTGGCGATAATGTGCAAGGACACTTCATACTGAGTCTCTTGCAATTTGTTTGCACTCACTTCAATGTTTAGATTAATCGAAGGCGCAGTCCTTTCTTTACCCATGGACTGCAAAGGTCCAGAAGTTTCAAAAGAAAGATCCTTGATGAACTGAGCATTAACAGCTACAGGCAAAACAGGAATTTGTCCTGCAGTTTGGTCTGCCTGTGCCTTTGTTGTTGTTTTAGTATTTTTTTTAGATGTGGTGTTCTTAGGTGTTGTCTTCTTAGCCATTGTTTCTCTCCTCAAATTATGGTTATCATCCTACCATGGTGGAATGGTACACGATATGCCGCGCGTTGGCTATATCTCTTTATAGTTGCACTCTTCCCGTGATGTGCTTAAATAGTAAGAGAAGAACCTTACTTTTTCGTTGAGCAAATAAATAAAGTTATAACACATGAACACACATTTCGATCTGATACTACTGGCAGCACTGGCTGGTTTTTTAATCTTTAGGCTTTTCAGTATACTGGGAAAATACAATCACCCCACTGACAAACCATTGGCAAAGGATAATGCTGACCGCGCCCAGAATAAAATGATGCAGGATATTCCTACTGCACGAAAGCAAGTTGATAGAAATACACAAACATACACAGACAACCTTAGAAAACTCCAGCAAGCCGATTCCCAGTTTAGCGAGCAGAGCTTCTTGCAAGGGGCGTACATCGCATATGAATCGCTTTTTGCAGCTCTTCGTGACGCTGATCAAAAGACCATAAAGTCGTTGTGCAGTCCAAAAATGCAACAAGTCTACCAAGACATGCTGGCCACACGTCATTCACGCCAATGGATTAGCAAGAACGAATTGCTACGCATCCTTTCTGCATATATCAGAGATATCCACCTCAGTGGCAAAACAGCAAAAATTACGGTTGAGTTTAAAGCAGAACAAGTTTTAGAAACTCGAGACGTTAAAAACCGCCTCGTCGAAGGAGACCCTGACCAAATCGAAATTATCGAGGAATGCTGGACTTTTTCCCGGACCATGTCCTCAAAAAACCTAAACTGGCGGCTGGTAGATGTCACGTAATGCTCCAGCGCAAAATCTCAATTTACAACCAATTGAATGGCAGGACCTAACTGGCTGGCAGCAGGACCCTTTACTGGATATTTGGCCTGGTATCGTTGAATCGATGCAATGGTCAAATCATGCCATTGAGAATCCCAATACCATCAATGCAAATGATACTCATGCCATACGCACATATCTAGAAACATACTTTCAGCCCCATCGCATCAATTTGGATTACCCCACACCAGGGCTCTTTACCGGCTACTTTGAACCTGAGTTCCAGGCTTCCTATCATCAAACTGACGTTTTTTCTGTTCCTATATATCGTAGACCAAAAAATCTGATTTTGATTGAGGACCTTGGGATCTTTCGCGATGAGTTTACTGGAACCCGAATTGCAGGTAGACAAATCGGGGGCGATTTACAACCCTATTTTACTCGCAAAGAGATTGACTTGGGCGCACTTGTCGGCCAAGGTCTTGAAATTGCTTGGTTGCAAAATCCCATTGACGCCTTTTTCATGAGCGTACAAGGATCAGGTCGCATTCAGTTTGCAGATGGAAAAACCATGGTCCTCACTTACGACGCTGCCAATGGCTTCCCCTACACGGCAATTGGCCAAGTGCTCATTCAGCAAGGTAAGATACCCAAAGGGGCGGTAACTATGCAAAGTATTTACCAATGGTTTGCAGAGCATCCTGACCAGATCAATGAAATTCTCTGGCACAACCAGTCATATATCTTTTTTCGTGAGATTGAGGAAGGATATCAGATTGGAGCCTCTGGCATGCAATTAATCCCTGAAAGAAGCTTAGCTATTGACCCTGCATTTATTCCCTTTGGAACGCTGTTGTGGGTTGATATCGAAAATCCTCACCATAGGAAACAGAGATGGCAAAAACTCATGCTTGCCCAAGATAAAGGAAGTGCAATCAAGGGCCCAGTCCGAGGTGATGTTTATTGGGGGAAAGGAGCTGCTGCTGGCAAAATAGCCGGGCAGATGCAATCAATCGGAAGCTATGATGTGGTGTTGCCCCGTGAAAAATAACAAACACCCCTCCCCTTCTGAAACTGATTTGGACCTATGGCAGCGCTTTGTAAAAGGGGTTGCACCAATACCTAGGGCATACACCACCGTGACTATCAAAACTCAAAAGTCGCAACCGACCAAACCATCAAAGCTTCCAGCTTTTCAGCTGCAAAAGTGCCGCCGCCCGAAAAAGGGCGAAGTTCGCGTCGAAGCGACTCTTGATTTACACGGATTGACTCAAGAGCAAGCGCATCAAAGCATCAACTCGTTTTTACAAACTGCCCATTACACACGCAAGCGTTGCGTTTTGATCGTTACTGGCAAGGGTGCTGTTGATCCTGAAGATCGATCCTGGTGGGAAGAGCGAGGGGTACTACGCACCATCGTCCCCCATTGGCTTGAATCCGGAATAAACCGAGATCGTGTGCGGTCATATTCTGTTGCACACCTCAAGCACGGCGGTCAGGGAGCCCTTTATGTTTTCTTAACCCATTGAGCATTGAGTGAGACAAATATACTCTCGTGAAATCAAAACCTCTAGTTTAATGATAGCTGCCAGCTTGCAGTTTACTTGGGTAAATGAGCACTTCGAGCGTATCAGGAGACAGAGGTTTTGATTTCACTTCGGTATATGCCCAAACCTGTGGCTTTCTTACCTATTTACATAAATTAATCTAAAAATTTTCTAATCATTTGGTGACAAATGATATCGAAATACGCTAGATATACTCTCGTGAAATCAGTATGCTCGGTTGCAGGCTGAATAATAAGCTAACGTAAGAGGAGGTTTTATGCGTATTAGATCCCTAAAAACAATCATCGCTCTTGGAGAGAACAACGGTGATTTCAGCATATACAAGATACTTGGAATCCCACGCTCAAGTATGTGGGCCCATATTGATGAAATTGAACGTGACACAGGACTGACTCTGGTTAACAGGAAAAAACAAAATACCACGTTAACTGACGATGGGTGGGATTTCATTCCATACGCAAAAAAGATATGCCGTGTGCTGGATGAGGGAGTGCACACTATTAAAGGACCAGAGCAAACAATTGGTCTCGGTGAGGTTTTTATCTCGACGACAGAGGCAGTTTGTGCCAGCTGGCTGATGCCAAGTATCAAGGCATTTCACGCCCAACACCCCAGACTGAAAGTACATATCATCGCCAACAATGAATTTAATAAAGAAACGGCAAAAATTGTTGATATTCTACTTAGACCTGTAGGAGATCTAGAGAAATTCGATAAAAAGTGGTTTATCTCTTACCATCATGCCCTATTTGCTAGTAAAAAATACTTGAACAAAGCCGGCACACCAGAAACACCCGAAGATCTTATACGCCATAGCATTATAGGTTACGGAGAGCATAAATTCAGTTATTTTGATGAAGTAAACTGGCATCTGAAAGGTAATAAATACGGACTTCCCAAGTTAACCCCAACTCTTACAGTAAATTCTACTAAATCGATTTTTTTAGCAGCGCAAGAAGGGATAGGAATATGCTCAGCCCCCATTGAATCAAACACATTTTATAAGTCAAAGTTGCAACGAGTTTTGCCGCAGATCGAAGGTCCGCGAGTTGACACATATTTTTGCATGAGACGTAATGCAAGTGAAGCAAAAAGGAGAAACATGGATATCTTCAACAAGTTTTTTAAGAATTACATGAATAAAATAAAAGTAGTCATACATGAAAATAAATTAATGACAAATGCTGCGTAAGAATTTAAATTATTTCATCTATGTTGCACATTTTCTTGAATGTTTCAACAATGTACTTTATGGCTTTTTTGCTGTTATGCTAGCTCCAGTTTTTTTCTCTACAAATGTACAGATCGCCTCTTTTGGCGCCTTTGCAGCTGGCTTTTTTGCTCGCCCAATTGGAGCGATCCTGTTTGGAATGCTGGGAGATAAATATGGTCGAAGACTTCCTCTTATCTACAGCATGACCTTGATTGGAATTCCAACCATTTTGATTGGGCTTATCCCTGATTATCATGGGATTGGCATCCTAGCTCCCTGCATATTGATTGTTTGCAGAACATTACAAGGATTTTTTAATGGAGGGGAGTTTGCCGGCATCACCCTTTTAATCGCAGAAAGTGAAAATAAAATAAACATGGGAGCAAGAGCCGGCCTTTTGGTTGCAGCAGGAGTCTTTGGCGCTGTTTTTGCTGCCCTCATCGGAGCAATCGCAGCTTTAGATATCCTGCCTACGGGAATCTGGAGATTACCTTTTATCCTGGGAGGCCTTGCAAGCCTATCCTTTGTTTTTGCCACAAAACACTTTCAAGAAACAAAAGCATTCAATAAACATCAGCAACAAACTTCCAACACACTCCCTTCTCCATGGCGCACTCTTATAGATCAATACAAACTTTCCCTTGTATGTGCTATCCTTTTGAGTGGTTTTACCCTTGTTCCCATCTACCTTGCCACAATCTTTGGCAACCAGATATTTAAGGATCTAGGATATACCCATTCTGAAAGTATGACCTTAAACGCTATTGCAATGGCTATCGATGGTTTGGCAATGATTTTATTCGGAAAACTGTCTGATAAAATCGGTTTTCACAGACAAATTACTTTGGCCCTGAGCCTTGCTATGATTGTGGCATTTCCAGCCTTTTATAGCATCAGTATGGAAAAATCGACACTTTTTCACGCGTTTTTATTTATCATACCTCTTGTGCTCACAGGAGGTATGGCGACGAGTTGTGCCTTCATTCATATATCAAGATTATTCCCTGTCAATTGCCGGTATTCAGCCCTTGCCTTTAGTGTCACTCTAGGTCAAGCGGTCTTTGGTGGCACAACCCCAATGATCGCTGCCTATATGGTTGAAATCTGGGAGACAAAATTGGCCCCTGCTCTAGGGTTGATCGTTCTTTCAGCATTTGCCTTACTTGCCCTTGAGCTAACGAAACGACAAAGGCAACGAATCCAAAGCAAAGTACAGAAAGGGCAATACTTTGAAAACAAAATCCCTGCCACCACCGTAGCTGGTTTTATGGTAGCAGTAGCGTGCATGTTGGCACCACCTGTATCAGCAAAGTTGCCTCTGCCACGTTTTGTCTCCCTGCGCGCGAATCAAGCAAATGTCCGGGTCGGACCTGGAAGGCAGTATCCCATACAATGGGTTTTAGTGCGCCGACACTTACCACTTGAAATCATCGCTGAGTTTGATACATGGCGCAAAGTCAAAGATCCAGAGGGAGAAGTTATGGGCTGGATTCATCAAGGTCTCTTATCCGGCCTTAGAACAGCAGTGGTTCTTGATGGAGAGCAAACCGTTTATCGAAAACCTGCATTGGAATCCTTTGCTGTAGCAAAACTCGAGCCTGGAGTGATTACCAAGATTCTCAAGTGCCGACAAGGGTGGTGCAGAGTCCAGGTGGATTCTATCGATGGGTGGATAGAGCCTAAATATTTGTGGGGAGTTTATCCGGCAGAAACGATCAAATAGTTGGCCATTTATGTTATGAGTGACTATATTTGATAAGTAGAATCTCGTACAGGGGTATTTTTAAATAAATCAGGATCGAACATTGACTCTTTCAAAGAATTTTTTAACTTCGACGCATTTTTTGATTTTTGTAGCCCTTGGGATGGGTATTGCTGCTGGTCTAATGGGAGGTGAGGCAACCCATGCGGTTTGTGAAAATATTTCGACCATATACATCAATTTTTTAAAACTGGTGAGTACACCGCTTATTTTTCTCTCCATCTGCTCGACCTTGAGTGGAATTTCAGGGTTTAGGGAAGTGCGTACTTTAGGAACGCGTGTGATGAGCTACACTGTTGTCACCACACTGATAGCAGCAGCTATTGGTTTGCTACTATTTTTACTTATTCATCCCGTTTTGCCCGTAGGAGTAGGAAATGTGCCTGAGAGTGTGGCAATTCCTGCCCAAGCAAGCTACCAAAGTTTTTTAATGGGTTTGTTTCCCTCTAATTTTGTAGAAGCCTTTCTCAAAAATAACGTCATTGCGATTATGCTGATTGCTTTTTTGACGGGGTTTGCCACTTTGGCGCTCGAAGGCGAGCAGAGAATATTTCTTAAAAATCTTTTCTCCAGCTTGTTCGATGTTGTCATCAAAATGACAGAATACATTCTCAAATTTATCCCACTGGCAGTATTTGCCTTTGTTGCCCTCTTTGTCAAAGATCAAGTTGAGGGATTCGAACTTGGTGCTCTAGGGGCATATTTTATCACGATTTTAAGTGCGAACTTGATTCAAGCAGCCATTGTATTGCCGCTCCTGTTGAAACTCAAAGGGTATTCGCCGCTAAGGGTTATGAAAGGCTATATGCCGGCACTGACTCTGGCCTTTTTCTCGAAATCATCCAATGCCGCATTGCCGACCACACTGCGTTGCGCTCAACAAAATTTAGGGGTTTCAAAACGCGTGTCAAACTTTAGCTTGCCTCTTTGTGTGACCTGTAACATGAATGCCTGCGCTGCATTTATTTTAATCACGGTTTTGTTCGTCGCCACCAGCAATGGCATGACATTTTCGGCCACAGAACTTCTGGCCTGGATTTTCTTAGCCACTCTTGCTGCCATTGGCAACGCAGGCGTTCCCATGGGATGCTATTTTCTGGCAACGGCTTTTCTCACAGCCTTGGATGTTCCTTTAAATATTATGGGACTTATTTTACCGCTATATGCTTTTTTGGATATGGTAGAAACAGCGGTAAATGTTTGGTCGGATGGTGTAATTACCGTGGTGGCTGAAAAGGATTTGCAAAGTGAAAGACCTGTGCTAAAGGCGGCGTAACCATTTGGTTTATCCCCCCAATGACACTAACTTAACCTGAGTTTTGGATAAGGGAAGAATTTGCTTATCCTCCACGGGCCGTCATCCTGAATCGCAATTTGTCCATCGTGACAATTATATTTAATCAAAAAGAAATATCAATATTTTATTTTTACTCAAATTAACAAACAATTAACTGTTAAATGATTTAATTAATATTAGTTATAGTAGTATTTACTACTTATTTGTTTAACTATTGTTTGATTAATAAAAGGAGATAGTCATGGCTAAGAAAATCACAGGTGATACAGAACTTACTGATATGGAAGGAACAACTGTTGACAGCGGGAGTGAGACAACGAGCACTGATACAAGTAGTGAGGAGCTTTTACTGCAATCGAGCAAAAAAGTCGGTGGCGGTAAGCCAGGAGATGATGGCGGAGGTTCAGATGGCGGATCTGGTGACGATCCAGAACCCAATTGGTCCCCGTACCATGGTGTAGCCGAAGGCAATATGCCTACTTCACAATTTGTTGCGCACGGTGATGACTGTAATGTCAATATTGTAGCAAAAGATAATGGTGATGGAACAGTTACGTTCCATTTTAGTATAGATTTTCCAGATGGTCAGACTGGAGATCTGCGCGGAGTCTTTTTGGATTTTCCTGGTGCAGATGATGGCGAGACAAGTACTTTTCCAGATGGACTTAAGGTGGTCTCAGGTAGTTTTGTAGCAAAAGGCTTACCCCCCCAAGCAAATGGAGCAAAAAACGTCGATGAAGATGGCAACACATTGATAACAGATGATCCCTCTTTTGTGTCAGATGAGGAAAACGTACTTTCTGTTGGTCAAGGTGAAGATGGTGCTAACATACATGGTGATTTTATGGGGGATGCTGAATCTCCTAATGACCCGTTTGATTTTGGAGTGGCTATTGGAACCCAAGGTATTGCCAAAGATGATGTTCAAGAGGTTTGGTTTACCGTAATGGCAGATGACGATCTGCACCTTTCGAGTTTTAGCAACGTTGAATTCGGATTTAGAGTGAATTCAGTTGGTGCAATAGATGACCCTGAAGGCAGAGAAGATTCTAAGAAAATTCTTGAGATAAACAGACCACCTGAGCTTGAAAAACCAGATGTAAAGTGGGTTACCGAGCCGATGGAAGGCAGTGGCATGGGTGATTATGCGCCCATTATTGATGGCAATCTTTTGGAAAATTCATCTGATCCAGATACTGCAATAGAAAATCTGTTCATTGTGAGCGTTTCCGGCGTGATGGATGGCGGTGCCGGAGATCTAGACATGATGGCCAATGGCTATATTGTTGTTATGGACTCTGAAGGACTAGGCACGCTTACGGTCAAGACGATGTCTATTGATATGCCCATGGATCCTGAAGATTTCAGTGGTTACTATGAATATGATCTGGATGAAGCTGCTGCGAATCACCTGCCTGCGGGTGCTGAAGTAATGGTCAATTTTGAATGGTCTGCATCTGATGGTATGACAGAGGTTGCCTCTGGTACAGATAAGGGACTGATGATTACAATTCATGGGGCGAATGATCAATTTGACCTAGTACCCAATGTAGAGATTCATTTGACAGATATCATGAACACGCCAGAGCAGCAAGGACAGGGCACTCAAGACCAGTGGGGCGTCGGCAATATACTAGAAGGGATTGAGGATCCTGATGACGGAGACATGGTCTACATTATTAAAGCCGATGGTCAACTTCCAGATGATTACGGTAACTTTACGATGACAACCGACAGTGGAGCTTTAACTGTCATCATCAATCAAGATGGAACTTATACGTGGGAAATTAAAGGAGATCTAGCAGATCCATTGGGTCCACATGACTTTGAAGGGATTTGGAAGAAATTAACAATTTCCGATCGACCAGCGGATCATTATCCAGAGAAACCTGAAGATGCTGCCAAGATGCAGGATGTGGACTTCCATATTAAGCTGAAAGGTACTAATGATGGGTTTGATGAAGTTCCTGAC
>JBDLIP010000002.1 GCA_039714795.1 Pseudomonadota bacterium
ATTAAAAATGAGTGCATTCTGTCAGAAAATCTGATACCAAGAAGGTAGGACTTGATCGATGAGATTGGGCCTTTGTAGTATCTAAGAAACGAAGGTCATTTGTCCGATTCCCGCTGAACCAACACAGTTTCATCCCTCCGGTTTCTTGCATTATTTTAAAGGACAGTTGGGTATTTAAAAGGAGTTGCGCAAGCCAAGGTTCCCAAGTGAGAATTTGGGTAAAATCAAATTGTGTTACGACTGGGTTACCGTCTTCATTGAACTTTATTATCAAAGTTTCATTGTTTAGTTTTTCTAAATTCTTGTTGACTATATTTATTTGAAATGCGGTTATTTTACTACTGAGATTTTCGCTTTCTTCGGACTTAGCCTTGTTAGCAAACCTGAAAGTAACTCAGCATCACGCATACACGTGCCGCAGATATCAAAAACTAACTGCAATCGTGACTCAAAAACCCTTATTTTTCAAGGGGTGCAGCGCATTCTACCTTGAAAAACGCGGATAGCAAGCGTGTTTTTTCAAGCTGGACTAAACCTTTAAGATTGCTTTTTCATTTCAAGATCACGTAGATCTTCATATTTTTTGCGCAACTCTGCCATGGGATCTACGAGACTTTTAAAATCACTGATAACTGTATGTAATAAATCAAGCTTTTCTTTGGCGCACTGCTTCTTTGCATCAGCCACTGCATCTCGTAATTTTTTGGCGGCTATTTCTTCAGGTGTTGGTGGTTTAGTAGGTGGGGTAATTACTTGCTGTATTTTTTTAGTTATTATATCTGTTGCAGTAACTTCAGTACTAGCTTGAGGTTGGGCCACTTCTCTTGCAACAGCAGAATCGACCATAGCAATCCATAAATATGCACAGGTTAAAAACACAGCTGCTTTAAACATACCAATTGTCTCCCTTTGTGTCTTTCTATTTGTGTCTTTCTAAAGGTGCTTTTCTGCTGCCTTTACCTTATACAAGAAAGGTAAATGAATTGTTCACAACCTGCAAGTATGTTCTAAATGATCAAAAATTTAGGATAAATCATCAAGAGATTTCTCAACCTTACTGAGCATTTTTCTGAGGTCTTCGCGTACAGCTCTTAAAATTTTGCGTTTTTCAGCTTGACACTTGGTGTCACCTTTCTTGGTTTTGGTGCCAGTCCCACCTAAAAACCCTCGCAGAAATCTTTCTGCCTGTGATGGATCTTTTTGGGGATCAGCACTGAGGGGAGTAACCGCTGATATACTGAGTATAATCCCTAATATAAAATAGTTTGTCATGTTATTTTTCCTTTTGCGATGAGTTAATGCAAGAATAGCAAACAAGGATTAAAAATTTATCTACTCTTGCTCAAATAAAATAGTAGCAGCTTGCTCAGACTGAGACACTAGAGGCTCAGGAAACAGGAAATAAAATAAATTTAAGCCTGCACTTACAGCAATCACCAGGGCTGTTTCCCGGGCCAAGGGTCGATCATATGGGAGAGTTGCATCCCCGCCTACGGGCCCATCAAAATACATTACCTTTATAATCCGCAAGTAGTAAGTTGCTCCTATGACCGTTGTCAACACACCAAGGATTGCCAGTGGGTATAGTCCTGCATCAACAGCCGCCAGAAAAACCGTAAACTTTGCAAAAAAACCGGCAAGTGGGGGAATTCCTGCCAGAGAAAACATCAAAATTGCCAGCGCTAAAGCCATGTGTGGATTTAGCTTTGAAAGCCCTTTTAGATCATTGATATGCACCGGTGTTTCTCCATGACGGCGCAAATGCATGAGACATGAAAATGCCCCTAAGGCCATCAGCGCATACAATACGATATAGATGAGCACACTATGGACTCCCTCTAAGCTAGCACAAGAAACACCAATGAGGGCATAACCAACGTGAGCAATAGCACTGTAGGCTAGCAAACGTTTGAGGTTGGTTTGAAACAGAGCCGCAAAGACTCCCAACAGCATCGAAAGAATAGCCAAACCTTGAACCAGAGGTTGCCAGATATCTACGTAGTCAGCAAAGGGTCCAAACAAAAATCGGATCATAAAGACCATTGCTGCAACCTTTGGGGCTGTTGCAATGAAGAGTGTGACAGGTGTTGGTGCTCCTTCATAGACATCAGGTGTCCACATATGAAACGGCACGGCCGAAATCTTGAAGGCCATGCCTGCAAGAATCAGCACCAATGCCCATACAACTGAATAAGGAATCTGAGGCTCGCTTTCTAAAGCAGCTTTGATTCCATAAAATTCTGTTGTGCCAGTATAACCGTAGATAAAGCTTGCTCCATAAAGGATTAAAATAGTTGCTAAACCCCCTAGAATAAAATATTTCACTGCTGCTTCAATGGTAACCGATTTGTTGCGCAACATTGCCACCAGAATATAGACAGGAAGACTTTGTAGTTCGAGCCCCACAAAAAAGAGCAAAAGATCATTGGCGGCAATGAGCATAATCATTCCCAAGGCGGAAATCATAATAAGAATTGGATACTCAAAACGCCCCACTTTCTCTCGAATCAGATAGCGATAGGAAGAGAGCAAGCCCCCAAAAGTCAATAGCAAAACCACCGCTTGGGCAAAGCGAATATACCCGTCACTGATCAAAAGCGATCGGTTTTCAATTCCCATGGTGATGTTATCAGGCTCCAGGAAGGTCACTAGCAATGCACCCAACAAGGCACCGCCAGTTCCTCCAACCACAAGTGGGAGGCTTTTATCACCTTTGAATACACCAATCAGTAACAGAGCGCAGGTTGAAATCGCAAGGACCAACTCCGGCATAACTGTCATTAAAACATCTAGGTTATCCACTGATTTCTCCCTGTTCTGGCTTATCACCTTCTTCTGGTGGTTGATAAACAGTTACAATTTTTTTAACTGAAGAGGAGGTAAGGTTTAGTGCAGGCATCGGATAAATCCCCAAAGCAAGGGTTAACACCACAAGTGGTGCAAAAACTAAGCATTCTCGAATACTCAAGTCCTTTAAGGTCTGTAGAGATTCTTTTTCAAGGGGCCCTAACATCACACGGCGGTACAACCACAACATGTAGGTGACTGTTAATATCATTCCTGTTGCTGCACAGGCTGCCCACCACCACTCTATTTGAAAAACAGCCAAGATCACAAAAATCTCACCGATGAAGCCACTAGTACCTGGCAGAGCAAGAGCAGCTAGTGAAAAAATCATATAGCCTACAGCAAAAATAGGCATACGATTTACAACCCCGCCATAGTCTTCAATCAACCTTGAGTGTTTTCGGTCATACAAGACCCCAACGCACAAAAATAAGGCAGCAGAGACAAGGCCGTGACTAAACATCTGAAACAAAGCCCCTTGTAAGCCTATTTCTGAGAAACTAAAGACACCAAATGTTACAAAGCCCATATGGGCAACAGAGGAATAGGCAACCAATTTTTTCATATCTTTTTGCACCAATGCTACCAAGGAAGTGTAGATGATGGCTGTAATGCTCAGCACATAGACAAAATTTGCAAAATATTGACTGGCCTCAGGAAACATGGGAAGAGAAAAACGCACAAAGCCATAACCGCCCATTTTCAGTAAAATTCCAGCTAAAATCACAGAACCTGCGGTTGGTGCTTCTACATGTGCATCCGGTAACCAAGTATGTACGGGCCACATCGGTAACTTGACGGCAAAGGAAGCAAAGAAGGCGAGCCACAACCATTTTTGTAAATCAGAATCAAAGCAATACTGCATAGCTTCAGGAATTCCCATGGATCCAACTTTTAAGTATATTGCTAAAATTGCGACCAACATTAAAACTGATCCCAGCAGAGTAAACAAAAAGAACTTATAAGCTGCATAAACTCGGCGTTCACCTCCCCAAATGCCAATGATCAAAAACATCGGGATTAAAACGCCCTCAAAGAAAAAGTAGAACACAATAAAATCAAGCGAACAAAACATACCCAGTAGCATGGTTTCCAGAACCAGAAAAACTATCATATATTCCTTAACGCGGAATTGAATAGCTTGCCAGCTGGATAGCAAGGCAATCGGCATCAATATAGTTGTTAAAAGGATAAACAGCATCGAAATGCCATCGATCCCCACATGGTAAAAAATATTAAAGGAGGCGATCCACGACACTTTTTCCTGTAACTGAAATTCAGGGTTATTGAAGTCTACCTGCAATGCAACTACAACAGCAACAACTAAAGTTGCCAGACTCGCCAAAAGGGCTACTCCTCGAGCATTTGCAGCTTGTGCTTCACCTTGGCCGTGGATCATAAGAATAAACAGACAGCCGATCAAGGGCAGAAAAATCAGTAAAGAGACAAAAGGCAAGTCGTAGGTCATTATTCTCGCTTTTAAGTTAACATCAAAAAATACCAAATAACGAAGGTCGCAACTCCAAACATCATTCCAAAAGCATAATGGTATACATAACCTGTTTGAATTTGGCTGGTACGATTGGCCACTTGCAATGCGAGCTGGGATAGCCCATCAGGCCCAAATCCATCGATGATTTTACGATCACCCGTCTGCCAAAACGTTATACCTAAAAGTAATCCAGGTCGTACAAACAACAAGTCATATAATTCGTCGAAATACCATTTGTGTAGAAGAAACTGATAGCCCCAGCGGATCCGGGCTGCCAGCTGACGAGGAATTTCAGACCATAGACCATAGAATAGAATCGCGATACCAATTCCGCTAACAGCTAATGCTTCAGATAAAATATGAGCCCATTGCGGGCCAGTGTGGCCGTCTACAATGGGTACACTGCCGGCCCAAAAATCTTGTGCATGGGTGGTAAACCATCCCCAGGTGTTACACAGAGTACCTGAAAAAATGGCACCCAGCGCAAGTATAAACATTGCAATCGTCATACTGGTGGGCGCTTCGTGCAAATAGCCCATAACTTGCTCGCTAGCTCGTGGAGTGCCGTGAAAGGTCAACCATAGAAGGCGCCAAGAATAAAAAGCCGTGAGAAATACGGTTACAATGGCTAAACTAAATGCAATAAAGGTTAAATCTGTCGGGTGCGCCCAAGTTGCATCCAATATCAGGGATTTCGAGTAAAATCCAGCAAAGAACGGAATACCGGCAAGGGCCAAGTTGCCAATCCACATCATGGTATAGGTCAAGGGGATTCGTTTCCAAACTCCACCCATTTTCTGCATATCATGTTCATCAGAAAGCGCATGGATTACTGAGCCTGCTCCTAAAAACAACAAAGCCTTAAAGAAAGCATGCGTCGTTAAATGAAACATTGCGGCAGAATAAGCCGAAAGACCGATAGCAAAAAACATATACCCCAATTGACTGCATGTTGAATACGCAATTACCCGTTTGATATCATTTTGCGTTAAGGCAACAGTTCCTGCAAAAAAAGCTGTCATAGCGCCGACTATCATCACGATATCTCGAGTCACTGGAGCAAGCTCATAAAGGGGAGACATTCTCACCAGCAGAAAAACCCCCGCAGTCACCATCGTTGCTGCATGAATCAGAGCTGACACTGGCGTTGGGCCCTCCATGGCATCAGGCAGCCATGTGTGCAGTCCTAATTGTGCTGATTTTCCCATAGCACCAACAAATAGTAAAACTGCAATGAGCTCGAGTGTAGGAACAGAGTGTCCCCACACGATCAATGTTCCCTCATGTGCAGAGGGCAAAGCAGTGAGAACTTCAGGAATGCTTAAGGTGTTGAAGGTCATAAATAGTGCAGCAAGTCCTAAGACCAAGCCAAAATCACCCACGCGATTGACAAGGAAGGCTTTGATCGCTGCAGCATTTGCCGCAGGCTTTTTGTACCAATATCCAATCAAAAGATATGAAGTGAGCCCCACGCCCTCCCAGCCAAAGAAGAGTTGCACAAGATTTTCAGCTGTGACCAGCATCAACATCATAAAGGTAAACAGGCTTAAGTAGGCCATAAAGCGGGGAATTGACTGATCTTTGGCCATGTAGCCTACAGAATAGATGTGCACCACAAATGAAACTGTTGTAACGACCGCAAGCATCAAGCTGCTGAGGCTATCAAAAACCAAACTCCATTGCACACTTAATGTCCCCACTTCAAACCATGTAAATATGGGCAGAGTCACTGGATGATGTAACAAATTGACATCAAAAAAGATAGTCCAGGACGCAAGAGATGAAAAAGCTAACAACGTACATGTAATAAATTGGCTAAAACGGTCGCCCATTCTGGGACCTAAAATTCCTGACAGCAAAAAACCGAGCAGGGGGGCAAAGACAGCGAAATAATACATCCTTGAATCTATCCCTTCATCACACTTAGATCTTGTAGATCAACTGTTGCCCGATTTCTAAAGTACAGCATGACAATGGCAAGACCAATGGCGACTTCAGCAGCTGCCACAGTTAAAATAAAAAGCACAAAAACCTGGCCGACCAAATCTCCCAGATGAGATGAAAACGCCACAAAATTGATATTAATTGCCAGCAACATCAACTCAAAGGACATTAAAATGGTAATCACATTTTTGCGCGCCAAAATCACACCGGCCAAACCAATGGTAAACAAGCAAGCTGCAAGAGTTAGGTAGTGGCTTAAACCGATTGTTAACATGCTTTTCCAATCATCGAATCAATTCCTTGGCCAGATTCAACGGTTTTAATCTCTACAGCTTCTTTTGGGCTACGATAAATCTGTGTTCGCACATCCTGGCGCTTGACGTCCGGGCGCCGCCTGAGCGTCAAGACAATGGCTCCGATCATTGCCACCAAAAGGACAAGTCCTACGGTTTGAAAGACATAAACATAATCGGTGTAGATAAGCTGTCCTAGTGCATGGGTATTCGATAAAACGGTATCGGGAGGGGTGGGTGCCATTAAAACTTCTTCGGACCCTGCCCCGCGCAACCATACTCTGGTAACTACCAAGGCTTCCGCCAATAACAAGCTCAACACCAAAACTCCCATTGGCATTTTCCGACAAAAGGCATCAAAAATTTTTCTCCATGATCTATGGCACACTCGGGTGAAGAAAAGTTCAGTTAGTACTCCACCCAATACGAGCGAGCAAAAGACAATGACAGCTGTGATGGAGTCTGGACGGGAAAAGTCAAATTTTTGAGCGGTTAATTGTTGGGTCAAAAGAGTAATTAGTACCACAGTTGCAGCAATGAAGATGGCTGCAACAAGCACATAGGCTAAAAACCAGGAAAAGGAAAGAGCAAAGGCCCGCATTTTTGGAATCAGCGGTTTTCTTGTCGTTGGTTGTTTGATCTCCAGCATCATTACCACAAAAAGAAATAAAACGGCAATGGCTCCTACATAAACCACCACAAGCATCATGGCCAGAAATTCTGCCCGCATCAAAACAAAAAGGCCAGCAGCATTGAAAAAAGCTAGAATGAGAAAGAAAACAGAGTGTACGGGATTACGGGCGGTGATCACCATCACTGCCGAGCCCAAGATGACAGCTGAAAACAGATAAAAGGCAAGTGCGTCCATCAACACTCTTTCGTGTTTTGAAATTTGACTCAGTATAGCAACGTTTTTACTCGGTGCAAATGGGGAATTAAGAGATTCAGCCACTCCAGCTGTATGGTTGGAGCAATTCGCCACAGTTATACACTTCATGGACTCAATCAGACAAACATAAAATTAAGGTGTGACGAAGCACTAGTTACATTTCTCAAGAGTCGAGGATTTTATGGAATTTTGTCAGCAATGCCTTCCATCTTCTTTTCCAAACCTGCTATACTGAAGTGGAATTAAAACCTCTGTTTCCTGATACGCTCGAAGTGCTCATTTACCCAAGTAAACTGCGCGCTTCTCGCTATCATTAAACTAGAGGTTTTGAGTTCACGATATACCCGTGCTGAATCAAAATGTTGAATTTTATGGCAGTGAAAAGCGCGCAGTTTACTTGGGTAAATGAGCACTTTGAGTGCACCAGAAAATCAACAGTTTGATTCAGCTTCAGTATAGTATAGAATTAAAATAATAAAAGCAAAATAGGGAGCAGATATGGTAAAGCAGATATTAATTTTTCTGTGGTTTGCAATTGTGTCACTGGTAACTGCACCGATAATGGCTAACTCGACTAAACAAGAGAAGATTGAGAAAAAAGAAGAGAAAAAAGGTGGTCAAGCAGACCCAGAAAAAAATGAAGAGAAGGGTCAAACTGAAGTTGAGGAGAAAGCTGGAGAAAAACCAGAATCAACAGCAGAATTGACGTATCGCAGTCTGCATTTGCCGCAATTTGTTGAAATGCCCGAGGAACCTCCCGAGTCAAATCCGGCACAGTTGGGGAAATTGCGTGAAGAAAAAGAGCAACTTGAGATTCTGATTAAGGATGATTTACAAAATCTTCAGGCAATCAAGCAGGGATTTGAAGATCAGCAATCGGCTTTGCCTCAGCATGAATGGAAAGAAGCGCTTGTTACCAGCAAAGATAAAGAAACTGAGATTCAGCAAAGGATTTCACGAAATATGGAGGCCCTTGAGAAAGTAAAAAATGAGCTGACGTATCTAACGGGGATTTTATGAATCTTTCATTTCAGCCAAAACTTCCCGCACCAATGGGATCGTAATTTTGCGCTGTTTTGCCAGGGCAAGTTCATTCATTTTCTGCACCACATGTTTAACGCTTGCAAAAGAGCGGTCGATGCGGGGCAGGATATAATCCACCACGTTGGTTGAGATCATAATTTGCTGGTCGGCAAACAGTTTAATCATGATGGCTTTGAGCAGTGCATCATCGGGTTGGCAAATGGCAACTGCGGGTGTTGCGTTAAGACGTGAGCTAAGATCAGCAAGTGTGAGCTCCCACATTTTAGGATGAGTTTCAGTGTTGATCAGCAAAAATTGCTGCTGTTCTTTGGCAAGATTATATAGATGCAGCAGGGCTTTTTGATTTACCGGTTGGTTAATCTGATCTAGAGCAATTGAGCAGGGTTTTTCATGCCAGCGGCCTAAATCAAAATCGTCCCACTGTTGACCAGACAACAGTTGTGCTCCTGATTTTTCAGCCCAGATGTGAGCTAGATGGGTTTTACCGCAGCCTAAGGGGCCGTAGAGAGTCAGAGCGTGTGCAGGCCACTGCGGCCATTGGTTAATCCACTGCCAGGCTGCTTCATTGCTGCTTGATGCGACAAAGTCACCGGCATGGTAGGTAGGGGCCAGATGTAAATTTAGGGCTGATTGTACCACGGACATGACACCTATGATGTAGACGGCTGGGAATTGCTTGGCTCAGCCAAATGATTCAACCCGATGAAGACGTAGGCACCACCGGAGTAGATGGTTGTGAGTGCAACAGAGTACAGCATAGTTAGGTTGATCCAGGGGATCGTGATACCAAAAGCAGCATCTCCTAAAATCCACGCGACAAAAACAATTTGTAAAAAAGTATTGAGCTTGCTGCTCATGATGGGGCGTACAGGAAACGTTTTTCCAAGAACCGTTAACAGCAATACGCCACCCAAAATAAAAAGGTCCCGGAAAACAATAAGAATTACTAACCAGACCGGAATCATTGTCTTATAACCAAGGGTAAGATAGAGCCCTATCAACAGCACTTTGTCGGCTAAAGGATCTAAGTAGGCCCCAACGGTTGTCGATGCCTTGAGCGCGCGCGCCATAAATCCATCGACGATATCGGAGAGCCCTGCAATGGTTGCAGTGATGAATGCGGCCTGCATATAATTCATCAGGATTAGCCAGACTAATAATGGCACCGACAGCAGCCGCATAAGGCTCACTAAATTAGGCCAGCTTGAAATTACCAGGCGGAGGTGTTTGGATTTGTTCCCGTGGAGAGGATCCATCTGTTATCGGCTCCTTGACTAAGTTGCAATCCACGAGCACCCAATGCTGACTCCAACGCTGGGAGAGATCCTGAATATTTCATTTGGATATTAGCTGTTTTACTAGACATAGATTTTAGCTGCACTTTGTTGACTGGTGCTACATCTTGGAGCACTCGTTGGACATGCATCCATGTGTTTAAGTTGGCAAGAGGGATGGTGATGCTAAGGGGCTGTTGCTGGGTATCTTTTACAGGAGAAGCTTCTGTGGTTGTTTGGCCTTCCCCAACCATAGCACGGCTAGATCCAGATTGTCCCGTGTGATCTAGTGCTTTCAGCGCCGAGATGGTTTGTGCAACTGCCTGGGACCATGGAGTAGATTCTTTTAGCGAAATTGTTTGGCTCTGTAATGTGCCGTCCAGGGTCGTCAAAGTGATAGCGATGGTGATATTGCCATTTTTTTGTTGATGGGCAATGGCTAATAGAGCGCCACCAGCTCCATATCGGCGCGCCAGTTGGTGCAGGGCATTGATGTCTTGTGAGACCGCTTGCTCGGGGCTGACTTCTGAAATATCTGTCAAATCTCCCATCGGGATAATGATCGGGTGAGCTGTGCGAAAATGATTTTCCCGCAACCAGGATGTAAACCATGGATTATCTCGTTCCCAAAGTTTGCGTTGTGTCGCCGTTTCCAAGACAGGTATGACAACCAGAGAGTCTTTTCGTCCTCCTTGGACTTTCACATTCGTTTGCTGCATAAATTTTTTGACAGCGGCTTCATCAAAACGAAAATCGAGGGTGGCCACATAGCGGATAGCGGAATTCTTCTGCTTTTTGACTTCATAGTCTAATACCAAGTCCTCAAGTTTTTCTGGGGTAAGTCCTTCAAAATCAGGTGTTCCATCGTATCCTTGCAAGCGAGAAATAAGAATTTGAAAAGCCTTCATCCGACCATCTGCAAGAGCTTGCTCTTGTGCAGCCACAGCTGAGTCAGCTGTGGCATGGACTTGAATGTTACGCACAACGTATGTATCTACAAACGCATGCACAGGTGACAAAACGGTGAAGCTAAGCCCTAAAAGCAAAATTAGAAGGCTTCGTACCAGCATCAATATTATCCTACAAGCTCGGTTGTGCTAAAGAAAAAGGGAATCTCAAAGCCAGCAGTTTCAGGTGAGTCGGATCCGTGTACAGAATTACGCTCGATGGATTCACCAAAGTCTTTACGGATGGTCCCTTCATCTGCATTTTCAGGATTGGTTGCCCCCATGATGTCTCTATTTTTTTGAATGGCATCTTCACCTTCAAGGACTTGAACCACAACTGGTCCTGAAATCATGAAGGTGCACAGCTCATCAAAAAAGGGACGTTCTGAGTGTACAGCATAGAATTGTTCAGCTTGAATCCGGGTCATCCACAAGCGCCTTTGCGCGATAATTTTAAGACCCGACTTTTCAAAGCGCGCGTTAATAGCGCCTGTAAGGTTCCTTTTGGTTGCATCCGGTTTAATAATCGATAACGTACGTTCTGTAGCCATGCGTTGCTCCTTAGTGTTACAAATATTTTAAAGTGATTTGGCTTCCCACTTACCTGCGGGCGTCTGACACCAATAGCTTAATGTATGGCCTTTTTGGACATATTTTTCAATACGTGATTGCGCTTTTTGCAAAGCAATCTCGTTATTTCCATCAAATATATCTAAACAACGCTCGAAGGATTCAAGGTCGCTTGACTCCATACCATCGGTCAGCACAAGGATAGAGGCCTGATTAGGGTTTTCCCATTCAGATGTTAGCCAGATTTCTTGTTCTTCAGGAAATCCATCTTTTTTTGTGCCATGTGGCAGAAAAGTATTACTGGAATAGGTCCACAAGACATGGTTAAGTTCTTCCACGCGATCTGTCGATGCAGCAAGAACCACTGCACGTTTTCCGGTATCCACCACTCGCTCCATCAGTTTGGGGAGCGTTTTTTCTAAAGGTGTTGCGGTTAAATGATAAATACTTACGTCAGTCATAACACACTTTCTTAAGATTGCAGCTGAATCAAACTGTTGGTTTTCTGGTATACTCAAGGTGCTCATTTGTCTTCAAATATAAAATTGAACATTTTGATTCAGCACAAGTACAGCTTCAAGACTCGTAATTATCCTTGATCATACGATCCAACAAACGAACCCCAAAAGCAGTAGCACCTTTTTTCACGATAGGCAAATCTTTATCGGCCCAAGCAACTCCGGCAATATCCAAGTGTGCCCAAGGGGTGTCGTCTTCAACAAACCGTTGCAGGAATTGCGCAGCTGTAATACTCCCAGCTCCTCTCTTGCTCGTGATGTTTTGCACATCTGCTGACGGTGAGTCGAGAAGCCTATCGTAGTTTTTGTGTAAGGGGAACCGCCAAAGTTTCTCACCTACCTTGGCTCCAGCTTGTTCCAAACGCGTGGAGAGCTGATCATCATTAGAAAACAATCCGGCATACTCATCACCCAAACTGACCACAATTGCGCCAGTAAGAGTTGCAAGATCAACAATGAACTGAGGCTTGAACTCTTTTTGTGCATAGTACAGTGCATCAGCGAGCACCAAGCGTCCTTCAGCATCAGTATTGATGACCTCAATAGTTTGGCCTGACATTGAGGTGACAATGTCTCCGGGTCTTTGTGCTCCACCACCGGGCATATTTTCCACAAGTCCTACAACCCCCACAGCATTGACTTTGGCTTTGCGACTGGCTAGCGCTTGCATGAGGCCAACAACCACACCAGCACCGCCCATATCGTATTTCATTTCCTCCATCCCCGCAGATGGTTTGATGCTGATTCCACCTGTGTCAAAGGTGACACCCTTGCCAACAAAGGCCAACGGCGGCGTGGATTTATCTGTGCCATTCCACTGGATGACAGCAAGGTAGGATGGCTGGGTACTTCCCTGGCCAACGCCTAGCAGTGCGCCCATTCCAAGGGACTTCATTTTCTTTTCATTGAGGGTGTCAATTTTAAGCCCCGACGACTTTAAAGATTTAATGCGCTCAGCAAATGAGTCAGGATGGAGGACATTAGGGGGCTCAGATACCAATTCTCGGGTTAGGTAAATACCTGATAAAACATGCTTTTCGTATTCAAAAGCCCGTCTGGCAGCTTTTGGATTGGGCGTAATAAAAGTTATTTGTTGTAGCTTGGGTTTTTCATCTTCTTTTTTTTGGGTGTGATACTTATCAAAGCTCCACGAACGCAGGCAAGCACCCAATCCGACCAGTGTTGAGATTTTTTCTGAAGAAAATACAGGAAGGTCTAAATCACCAAGGCGAACTTCGGCAACCCGGTCTGGAGTTTGGGCGATCGATGCATAGATTCGCCCTCCCAAATCGGTGAGTTGGCATTCATCAATCTCGTCTTTTTCGCCCAATCCCACAGCAATAATCCGATCGAGATTTAGGCCATGAGGTGCGTTGAGGACAAGTATATCCTGTACATTTCCCTTAAAACGGCTTGCATCAAGAGCTTGCTGAAGACGTCCATGAATTTGCATATCTACATCTTTAGCGACTTTGGTCAAGGTATTGTTACTAAAAACGCCAACTACAAGGGCGTTTGTGTGCGACGCTGGTTGTGATGTAAACAGAATATCCATTAGCATTTCCTTTTTTAGTTACGCAAAATTTCCCCCATTGTTGCACGACTGCTAACTAATTCCAAGGAGTTATACCCGTGCCGAATCAAAATGTTGAATTTTATGGCAATTAAAAGCGTGCAATTTACATGGGTAAATGAGCACTTCGAGTTCCCTATGATCGTGTCAGGAAACAGAGGTTTTGATTTCACTTCGATATATGAACGGAATTTTAAGATTTCCTGTGGGATAATATACTCATTCAACCTACTTCAAATCCCTGAGCTTAAAAAGGAGCCCAAATGAAATCCGCAATGACTATTGCTATATTAGGGCTCATGCTGAACACACCAGCTCTTAGCCTAACGCCTCTTAGCCTAACGCCTCATCGGGCCTATTACCGTGTGAAGTTGTTTTCAGTCAAGCAAGACAGTGATATTGCCGATGCTCAAGGGTTAATGGTCCTTGAGATGGAAGATGTGTGTAACGGTTGGACTATCGAGCAAAATTCCATGACCCGGGTTCAATACAAATCGCGCCCTGCTGAGATTCTAAGGGCCAACTATGCAGCCTGGGAATCAAAAACTGGAGACAAGCTGAGATTTAATGCAACGCGAACTTATAACAATCGTTTCAAAGAAGGGGTGCAGGGGCAGGCTCATTTTTCTAACAGGAACGGTCGAATAAATTTTAACCAACCTGAGCGTAAGACCCTTCCCATTCAAGGGGGGACAATGCCGCCCGTTCAGCACATCCAAAGCTTACTTGCTGCTGCCCACGAAGGTGAGACAATGGTTTCAAAGCATGTTTTCGATGGTAGCTTTTATGGTAAGCCCGTCACCATCAATGCTGCTATCATTCCAAAGAAAAGCGTTTGTGGGGTAGCGTCCATCAAGGGAGTAGATAAAATGGCATGGCCACTCAGACTTGCTGTTTTTAGTAGTGATGGAGAAAGTAGCCTGCCCAGTTTTGAAATTCAGCAGATGATGACCGATCAGGGGATTATGTGTACTTACAGGGTTGATTTTGGTGAGTACATCCTGGAGGGAACCTTGGAGAAGGTTGAGTTTATGCCCGAAAGCGCGTGTCAAAATCCTTGACACTTTAGGCGTTTTGTTTTAACTTTTTGTACAAGAGCGAGATTCATTGATCAGAGATTTAAGGTTATGGCCAAAGCAAATTCGATTACAATCAAGTTAGTGAGTACAGAAGGTACTGGTTACTATTATGTAACCAAAAAAAATCCTCGCACCATGACTGAGAAAATGCAGTTGCGTAAATACGACCCCAAATTGCGCAAGCATGTGATGTTTAAAGAAGCTAAAATTAAGTAGGGGTTTTCATTACGATCACAAGTGCGTTCAAATATTGGCGAGCTCTGGAATAGCCTCTCTAAGATTTGACACAAACCATTCAGGCAAAGGTTTGTGACGTCCATCTGCAACCAGTAACCCACGTGCAATTTCTGGATCCACCTTTACTAGATCAAGAAATATCTTTTTGCCTTGGCGAATAATTTGTGAATGTGATTCCATAATACCCATTTCATTATCGGGTAATTCCTGTACTAAAAACTCACGGAACGTATGTGCCAAATAAATGAGCAAACCTCTGTCTTTATCCTTGTTTGGCCACTGGGCTTCACCCGCCATGATTGCAGCTATAGTGGGTTGATCGATGGCTTGCTCTAGTACTTCTACCTTAAACTGCCTGGCGTGTGGTAAAGACAAACAACCATAAGCAAGGGCTTCAACTTTAACCCTGTTTGCCTCACTCCCCATACGCTTTAACGCATTACTTAAAATGTGCCATGCACGGGGGGTCGAATAAGGTGTCTGGTCTTTTGTTGGTTCTTCCCATAACTGCTCCGGGTGCTCTCTAATATATTGGAGGATCAAAAAATGCAAATTGTTAGCTTCAGCCCATTCCATCCATTCATCAACTCGGGTTTCCATGTGCACATGGACAAGACGGTTAATCAAAGCTGAAGAGAGAGGGCGTGTAATAGAAACATCCTTGGGTCGGTTACCTGCACAAATAATGGCAGAACCCGCAGGTAGTGTATAATCAGCAATACGTCTATCGTGAATAATACTGTAGAACGATTTTTGTACATCGGGCGAGCAAACATTGAACTCATCCAAAAACAAGCAATAGGCGTTGTCTCTGGCGATAATTTTTGGCGGACAGAACTGCGAACGACCATCTGAAATTTGGGGAATACCCATCACATCTTCAGGCGCGAGTTGACTTCCCAAAAGTGAGACACATTCCAGTCCCATCTGCTCAGCAACACTTTCCACAATCGCTGATTTACCAATGCCTGGAGGTCCCCAAATAAAAACAGGGGAAGTTAACGTTACATCAAGAAGAAATTCTCTTAATTCTAGTGGTTTTAAAACAGGAAAGTCCTGATTTTCATAAAGTTCTTGAGCCATTGCGTATCCTCTTCGGAAAAATTCGTCCCTAAACAACAATGTACGCAAAGAGTGTGAAAAAAATATTAAATAAAAAAAGACACTCCCACGAATACATGAGAGTGGCAAGAATTTTCTGCTTAAGTTAGTGCCATTGAACTACAAATCGACTTTTGACCTGGAATCCGCACAAATATTAAGTTGTTAAACCTTTTTCAGGGTTGTTTTAAGAAAATATTCGGATCTCTAATTGTATAATTCATGAAAATCAAATATCGTAAACATATTATACAGGAGAAACTAATGAAAAATAAAAAAATTATTGTTATTGTAGCCACAATGGTTGCTTTAACTATATTTGGAAACGGATATGCAAAGTTTGAAAAAACTCCTTTCCCAAACATGCCACCAGAAATACAAAGCAATTTGTACTATTTCTTGAGTGTTGTAGAGTATAAAGTAGAGCAAGTCAACCCAACTCAAAAAAATGATGAGAAAAAAGCAAAGATCACTGTGAAATTAACTGGAAACCAAGCTAGTGTCATGACAGATCGCCCTTATCGAAAAACTGTGTCTACAACTGTTGAAAACTTCATTCATTACATTCAACGGCAAGAGAAAAAAGATCTCAATCTCACACTGATGATCCACGGGAAGGACGATACTTACACTCCCATGTCTTTTGAACAAAATGGTGTCACCTACAATGCTCAGGATAAAACCATGACCTTTCAAGCAACACTTGTAGATTCAACAGCAACACAACAATGGATCAAGCACCCGGAAATGACAACAATCCAGGGGCGGTATACAACCTTAATGGCAGAGGGATAAGCCGTATACCATATAACTGAAGTGAAATCGTAACCATTCAGCTCCTGCCGGCCGGCATCCAATTTTTTAAGGCCAGAACAAAGGAATAATTGGATACCGGATAGCTGGATTTTGCATGCCAGATTGGCAATGCGCCAATTCTAATTGTCGCCGAACATCCGCATCTGTGATAAAAATCATGAAAATAGGCTAATGTCTGAAATTTCTCGGCTCTAAAAGCCGCATAAAATAAGGATTTTGTTTTTTCATAAATTTGCCAAAAAGGAAACTTTTTACAGATGCGACAGAACCACGTTACTTGATCATTTTGGTGCGTTTGCCCTGAGTACTTTCCTCATTTCAAACTCATCACATCCGATTCTTGAAAAAATCGATATTGTGCCTTGCCGCTGCGTTTGGCCTTATACATCGCCAAATCTGCATAGCGCAAACAAGACATTGAATCTACAGCTAGGTCTGGGCAAATAATGATGCCAACACTAACCCCTATTGATAATGTCCTTCCATCATAGGTAAACCCTTGAGAGAAAATACGGATAATTCTTCGTGCCACTTCCTCAACATCCTTTTTCGAATCAAAACTGGGCAATAAAATGGCAAATTCATCGCCTCCAATTCGAGCGACTGTATCACCATCTCTGAGAACTTGCTGCAAATGCTGTGCAGTTACTTTTAACAGTACATCTCCAAAATCATGCCCCCACCGATCGTTCACCTGTTTAAATTCATCCAAATCCAAATACAGTACCGCAAATTGGCGTTTGTTACGTGGATATGTAGAGAAAATAGCTTCGAGCTTAGCCTCAAAGAGAGCTCTATTGACAAGGCCCGTTAGAGGATCGTGCCACGCCATGTACTCAAGATGTTGCTCCGCATTCTTATTGGACGTAACATCTTTATGTAAAGTCACGATCCCGCCATCAGCTGTGGCATTATTGATAACTTCAATCCAACGACCATCCCGAAAACGTTCAACGTAAGATTTAGACTTATTATATTGATGCAGCCTTAAATCTATCCAACGCGTCAATCCATTTGAATTCTCCATCAAGCTCTGTTCGTTCTTACGCCGAGTAGAATTTTGCACACACTTTTCGTAATTCGAATACAGGAATGAATTGAGAGTCAAACCTTGTCCATCGACATTTTCGTCTAGCTCATATAAAGCTCTAAATTTTGAATTAGAGAACAACAATTCATGATTAGAGTCAAAAAGTGCAAATCCGGGTTCAAGACCTTCAATGGCTAATTTAAAGTATCTACGTGTTTCGCTTAATGCAGACAAAAGCTCATGCTCATAAGCCACGTATCTTGTGCTCCTCATATAAAGTTGCAATCGTTTTTTAAGACATTCTTTGTGGAATGGTGGAGCAATATAATCCAAAACCAACTCCTGAAAAGAAGCAAGAGTTGCCGGATGAGTTTCTGAATCAATGACAAGAACAATCGGACTGATATGATCCTGGATTGTTTGAATTACTGACAACCCCTGCGATATCCTTCCTCTTATATCGAGAAACAAAAGATCTAAAGGATTTTCTTGAACCATATGCAGTAGAGCATCCACATTATTTGTAAAATCTACCGCACAATTTTGTGTCTGCAAACAGTTCAATAAATCTACGTTATTGTTTCCACCTAGCTCAAGTATTGCAGACCTACATGTGTCCAAATCTAAGATTGGGGGAAGGTTTACAGGGAGAATTGTAGACCGAAAGGATTGTTTTTCATCGCCATGACACTTCATTGAATTCACACAAATTCTGCTGTTTATCTATCAATATTTGCATAACCACTATGCAAGTATTGGTATTGTTTTTCCCAAAATTTTATATTAGAAAATAAAAATCAAAAAACAAAAGAGGAACACAAACAATGCAAAGATCTCATTCTAAGAATATTCTAAAGTATGGATCATTAAAGGACCTTTAATGAACACCTACCACACGCAAAACCTTACACCAGATTTTGATTTTATTCAGACCCTCGTTGATGAGTGTCTGATTTCAAAGGCACAACTTGCCATTGCAAAAAAGGAGCACCGTGCCACTGGCAACACGATTGAATCGTGCCTGTTAAAACTTGGCTTCATCACCGAGCATGCGCTTGCAACTTACATTGCTAAACACTCTGGGCATGAGAAAATCTCGCTAGAGAACATTGTCCTAGACCCTGACCTAGTTGCAAAGATCCCAAAGAATATTGCTCAACAGCACCAAGTAGTTCCTGTGGCCTTAAATGAAAACCGCCTAACCCTTGCAATGGCTGATGTTTACGACGTGGTTGCCATGGATGCGGTACGCAATCATTTCTACCAGAGCATCAAAATACACCCCCTCGTTGCCAACCAAGGCGAGATGAAGATAACTCTAAATGCATACTACAACCACGATATGAATCTTGAGCAGATCTTCCAGGAGCTTGAAAAACAAAGGGACGATTCTCTTTCTCGAGATACAAGCCTGAAAAACCCAATCACTCGTATGGTCAATATCATCCTGCTTGAGGCGGTTAGCAAAAATGCATCTGATATTCATTTTCAACCCTCCAAATCATTTGTCTGCCTTAAGTTTCGGATCGATGGTGTCTTAGAACAAAGAACCGTCTTTCATAGCGATTACTGGCCTAAAATCTGTGTCCGACTCAAAATCATGGCCAAGATGAACATCGCTGAGTCACGTAAGCCGCAAAATGGAAGATTTACGTATAACGCAGGACTTCGAGCAGTTGATTTTCGAGTTTCCGTTCATCCCACACTGCAAGGAGAAAATATTGTCCTGCGTGTTCTTGATAAAGAAAACTCACTGTTACCCCTCAACCAACTCGGATTTTCAACCGCAAATATGGATCGCCTGAAAAATCTAGCCAATCAACCCCAAGGACTCGTTATCTTGACAGGACCTACGGGCACGGGCAAGACAACCACATTATATTCTATCCTCGCGTACCTAAACACAGCTCGCCGCAACATTATGACACTGGAAGATCCTATCGAATATCAAATCCCCTCAATTCGCCAATCAGCTATTAACCAAATGGGTGGAACAACCTTTGCTCAAGGAGTCCGCTCACTCTTAAGGCAAGATCCGGATATCATTTTCGTTGGGGAAATACGCGATGAGGACACGGCAACCATGGCGCTGAGAGCAGTAATGACCGGCCACCAAGTCCTGACCACACTCCACACCCAAGACTCTTTTGGTGTTATCCCTCGTCTGGCTGATTTAGGAATTTCCCCGAAAAACTTGGCTGGCTATCTAACAGGTGTTGTCTCTCAGCGCCTGATACGATTGCTGTGCCAGACTTGCAAATCCCAACGTGCCATAACCAGATCTGAACAAAAAATATTAAAGCTTCATCTTGAGCAAAAGCTTTTTGCGGCCCAGGGGTGCGATGAGTGCAGGCACACTGGATTTAAAGGACGGACTGCAATTACAGAAGTCCTCCACTTTACAGAAGAGCTCAATGAGCTCCTCATTAACAATGCTCCTCTACCCAAATTGCGCAAAAAAGCCAAGCTGACTGGATTTAAAAACTTAAAACAACAGGGATTACAAAAAATCTTGGAAGGGAAAACAACCCTAAACGAATTAAAACGTGTCATCAGCATTATTGAACCAAGTGAGGCAGACAATGCCAAGGTTTAAATTCCGTTTTGTTACGACCTCTGGGGCCATTGATAATGCAATCCTTGAGGCAGCCTCTTATCAAGATCTCTTGGTATCACTACAACGTGAAAATGTACAACTAATTTATGCCAGGCGCCTTGTCTTGGATGTGTCTCCCTTCTGGCACAAATATTGGACTGACTTCAAACCCGAGCTTATTGATTTTTGTCAATTTGCCGCAGCTATGGATAGAGCTGGTGTTGCCTTGCTGGATATCCTAAGTGATGCGCGCCATGTGGTCCAAAACAAAAGACTTGCTCAAGTCCTGCTTGAAATTCGCGCTCGTATCCAGGAAGGAGCTGCGTTATCGCAAGCGCTTGCACTTTTCCCCTACATCTTTGACTCCCCCTTCATTCAAATGATTCGCATCAGCGAACAAACCGGGCAATTGCACCAGGCTTTTGAGCATCTTGTTGAACATCTTGAGTGGGAAGTCAGTATAAAATCCAATCTGCATGCAACCCTTCGGTACCCTCTGCTTGTCATGCTAACGCTCGGAGTCACTTTTGTAGCATTATCCAATTTTCTCCTGCCAGAGTTGCAAGCTTTTCTCATTGCTACCCAAATCCAAACAGCATGGCACACTCAGCTTCTTTTCTATATTTTTGAACACACCGCAGATTTATTGCTTGTACTCTTTGCACCCTTGATTCTCACAACAATTCTGTGCGCCTTCCTGAGATACACATCTCAGCAATTTAGCTTATTTTCCGACCGACTGGTCCTTCGTATCCCCTTCCTGGGCGCATATCTCACCCACATTGCCCTGGCCCGTTTCTTCCACTATTTTTTCAGTACATTTGCTGCTGGAATTGATGTTTTGCAATGCCTAGAAGTTGCAATACATTTTCTCTCGAATCACTTTTTAGCCCATGAATTGAGTAGAGTTCGCCTTGCAATCGAATCAGGTGGCTCACTTGCTGAATCATTTGCAAAAAGCTCCATCTGTTGTATCAGTACACAACGCTTACTCTATGCTGGAGAAACAACTGGTCAGTTGCAAGTATTTCTTGCCCGCATTCGAAACCTGCATGAAGCACAGTCCAAACGAAAGGTAAAATTTCTGATCTACAGTCTTGGACCCTGCTTACTGTTATTATCCGGTACTTTTCTGATGTGGATCGTCATGGCTATTTTTCAGCCCCTTTATACCTCATTCATTCTTCTGGAGCCTTAAAAAATGTTGCGTCCTAAATCAGGAATCATTCTCATTCTTCGTGAATACAATTGCACGATGCTACAATTTTCTCCCAATAATCCAGTTCACATTCGGCATGCAAATGAGCCTGAGTCTCTCTCAGATTATCTCAACCAACATCCCAATCTACCTCTCTATGTGCTGTTGGATCCTGTATATCAATCAATCGAACATTTTCCCTTGCCACCTCTAAAACCCTGGGATCGATACCTCTATTTACGTCAACTGCTTACAAATCGTCAAACAGCAAACCAGTTGTGTGGCAATTTACCTGTTTGCAAACCCTACACAACAGCAGGATTCGTCACGTGTGAGAGGACTCAAGCGCTTACAGCATGGCTAAAGTTGTTGGAAAAAACCTTGCACCCAATTATCGGTATCTCTTTCAAATGCATTGAAGCTCTCCATTGGCTCAAACGCGTTATACCCACGTGGAATCAAAATTGGCATATCTTAATCTGTCCAGAGTATAGTCAGGGCCTTACACAACTTGCGTTTTATCAAGGGCAACTATGGGTAGTACGTCAAACAAGCAACCACGACGCCCAAGAAGAACTACAAGCGACACTCAACTATATTCGAAAACTCAAGCATACTTCAGCGCAACGAATCTCAGTCCACATCATGGACCAGGCAACGGCTGCTACTTCACTTTCTAAAATCTTAGGCCCACAAACAACGTGCGACTATATAGATTGCCCAAAATACCTTGAAAGCGATATAGGTAATTTACCAGAGCAAAAATTCATACTAGATACAGCTATTAGCACCAGTCTGTGGCATGCTAGAGGTCCAAATACCCACGTAAAAGTTACTGAACTTGCAAGCAAAAAACGACTTTATACGCTACCACGATATATGCTGTCGATGGGATCCAGCCTGATGATATTATTTTTACTCGGCCTTGGTTGGATGCAACAAAGTCAAGAAATAGTAACACCAACAGCTTCCTCACATGTATCAATTTCTGCTACCTGCAGGAAGTTTAATCTGAGTCAAATTACGCCTATGCGACAACTCAAGGCAATTGCACCCGTTTTGAACTCCACGGGCTTGATAAAAATTCAGTGGGAAAATACCGCAGGTGGCAGCCACATTAAATTGCTGATGGATGTAAGCGATAAAAACACCCTGCGCAATTTGAAGAAAATCCAAAAACAGCTTGACCAAAAAGTACCAGAAGCGACGTTACAACTAAGACCAGTAAAAAATCTTAAGCTTATGGATACACAAATCTGATGTGGAGACAATATTGGTTAGCCTGCCTCATATGCTTTGGCGCCCTGCCCACAGCCGGTTACTACTTCTGCTTGATCGCATGGGGTAGTCAGCACAAAAAGGAAGTTCTAAACACATTGCCTGAGACTCCAAATTCCCAACTCATCGTTGAAACACTGAAATCAATGCTGAAAGATTTTGAACTCACAGAAAAATCTATCCATGTCGACACTATACCAAAATATCAATTGACAGTTTTTAAGATTGATATCTCTTTTACTGCAATCTATGACAATGATGTCTATAGATTTCTCCACCAACTTTTTGGGCGGTTTCCCGAAACAGTTACCGCTAAAACCCTCAAACTCAAACGCACTTCACTTGGAAAACAAATTGAAAAGGCACCATTGTCTGATCACGTTGCTGGTTATCTCCAGTTGTATTGGATACAGCCACCACTTGTTCAATGAAGTTTTCAATGAAGTTAACGCAGCAACTCGTTGTGCTTATCTTAGCCACTCTTTCCTCATTTCCCACTGAAGCAACTGTCTTCTTAGGAAAAGCCCTTGATTTTACTGATAAAGATGATTTTTCTCTCCTGTTTACCCCGGAAGAGCAATACCAAATCAAAAGTACAAACCGCAGGGCACACATTCGTGCAAAAACACCAATTCACCAAGCCAAACAGCTGCACCTCAATGCTGTTTTATATGTGGATGAAAACAACTGGACCATTTGGATCAATGGACATAAAATCACTCCCAATTCTCCAAATGTTCACCTGATCATTCACAAAGTATCATCCGAACACATCCTGTGTACTTGGAAGCATACAACACAAAATTACGAGGTAGAGTTACGAACAAACCAAATGTTTAAGGTTAATGCAGTACATCAGTGATGGTCAGATCTATCCCCATTCTTAATCCCACTTGAAACGTCGAAGAGCTAAAAATATTCGGTGTTTCTCGATCTCTGACATATCGTTGGATACGTGACGAGGCTGAAGTCTCTGGTGATATTACCGAAGTAGAATTTGATGAGATGTGGCGTTTTGTTGGTTCAAAAAAAAACAAAAAATGGATTATCAAAGCGGTAGATAGTGGCACAGGGCGAACTTTGGCCTGGGTTGTCGGGCAGCCTTGATGCTGCAACTTTCAGGCGACCCTACAACAAAGTGAAGCATTCAGAAAACTGCACTTTTTGGGATAGTTCAAACGCCATGCCGAGGCTTAAGCTGAATGATGGAACCCTTCCTGCAGCACCCGAAGGGCCTGTCCCACAAGCATCAATGAACCACAGATCAAAATAGTTTGTGTGTTTGACTTGGTGTTCTGCGCTTGTGTAAGTGCAGCTTGGAAATCACCAAACACATGAGCCTTCAGTCCGATTTTCTTTGCTATATCCCTTATTTTGTGCGGTGGCCACGTGGGTTGGAAAGTGTTTAAAGGCACACAGTAGATATACCGAATCACATCTTTGAGTGCCAACAAAAATTCTTTTGGATCTTTTGTTTGGGTCATTGCAAGAATCAGAGTAAGGTTATCAATACCCGAATTTTTAAAATGTTTTGTGATAGCTTTAGCAGCTCCTACATTATGGGCTCCATCGAGCCAGAGTTTATCTGTAATTTTTTGCAGACGGCCTGGCCATTGTGCATGTTTGAGGCCATGAGCTTGCATCTCAGGGGTAAGCGTCACCTGGGGGATATTTTCAAGAACATGGACGGCCAGTGCGGCATTTTCTCGTTGAAACTGGCCTTTAAGGCCAATGAGTGCGCCTTTATTCAATGGTGGGGCAACAGATAAAAGTCCTCCAGATTCTCGCTGCAGAATATTCATTATGTTCTTTCGTTGGGGATAGGTAAAAGCAGGTGTGTTATTTCGGAAAATACCTGCTTTTTCTTGGGCGATTTTGGTAAGCGTATCGCCCAATATGTGGGTATGGTCATAATCAACTTGTGTAATAACAGAAGCGACTGTATGTTTAATGATATTGGTAGGATCACACCGTCCTCCAAGGCCAACTTCAGCCAAGCAAAAATCCGCTGGGGTGTTTGCAAAAGCGACAAATGCAGCAGCTGTTATAACTTCAAAAAAGGTATAGGGCTGATCTGGATTTACTTTGAGAATCTCTGCAAGAATGTTGCATAACTCTTGGGTGTTGATGGGACCATCCGGCATAGCAATACGTTCGTTGATATCGATTAAATGCGGAGAGGTATAGCTGTGCACGCGGTAATTGCTGGCCTCAAGCATGGCTCTCATAAACGCAACGACTGATCCTTTTCCGTTGGTTCCAGCCACATGAATGACTGGTGGGACGTGGTTTTGAGGATTACCAAGCTGATTTAAAAGAGCTCTCATGCGGACGAGATCTTTGGACTGTTTTAAAGCAGCGCAATGCCGTTCAAGTATTTTTCCAACGAGAGACTGCAAATCTGAAGAATCGTTCACAACTTACGATTGGCGCAAAAGTTTTAAGAGCACACCAAGGGTGTTTTTAAGGTCCGCGCGAGCGACCACGCGGTCAACCATGCCATGTTCAAGCAAATACTCTGCCGTTTGAAAGTTGGGTGGTAGTTGGGTGCCGATGGTTTCTTTGATGACACGGGGACCTGCAAAGCCAATCATTGCTCCCGGTTCGGCAAGTGTTATATCTCCAAGCATAGCAAAGGAAGCAGCCACTCCACCACTGGTGGGGTCAGCAAGCACTGTGATATAGGGCAGCCCTTTTTCTTTGACCTGAGAGATAGCAATGGTTGTTCTGGCCATTTGCATCAAAGAAAGGATCCCTTCGTGCATACGAGCACCGCCTGATGCGGGGATGACCACTAGGGCAGCTTTGCTGGCTTGTGCTGCTTCAGCAGCAGTGACAATAGCTTCACCGACAGCCGTGCCCATAGAGCCTCCTATAAAAGCAAAGTTGAAAGCAGCAATGATGACCTTTTGACCACTTATTTTACCACGCCCTACTTGGATGGCATCTTTGGTATTTGTTTTGTTTTTGGCTTGCTTGAGTCTATCTGAATATTTCTTTTGATCCTTGAAATGTAAAGGATCAGTAATTACAGCTGGTAGTTTGAGGACTGTGTACTGGCTATCATCAAACAAGCTTTGTAAGCGGTCTTTGCTATCCATTCGAAAATGATGGTTACAAAGTTTACAAACTTGCAGATTATCATTGAGCTCTCTGTGGAACAGCATCTGCTCGCATCCAGAACAACGAGTCCAAAGATTGTCAGGGATGTCTGCTTTAACTAGGGCCCTTAACTTTGGGCGCACAATATTGGTCAGCCAACTCATATCCAAAACCTACTTAAAATACTGGTGAATACGTCACTCTACCAACATACCTATTGGTGATCAAGCGAACAGCTATACATCACAGGGCTGATGCATCAAAATTCAACCCCGACTGCCGTCAGCCCGTACGTTAGCTTTGAAACTCAACATTTTGATTCAGCACGGGTATATGGCTTTCACTGCACCTGTAGCCAGCATTTGCGGTCAACCCTGCAGATGCGGTTTTTTTTAACCAGTCAAAACCTCACTGCTCTTTTGCAGTGGGGAGCGGCGCTCGGTAAGATAATATAGTGTGACACAAATGGCAGTAATACTTGTTAGAAAAAGTGCTATCGGCCACAAAGTAGCATTATAGACCTGACTTCCCAAAGAAATACATCCTGCAATGATCAGTCCCCTCATAAAGCTAATGGCTGAGGATACCGTTCCGGCTTTGTGCCGGAAAAGCTCTATAGATTGTGCTGTCATGGTGTTAAATGTAAGTCCAAGACCAGCTGCATAGAGAGAAACAGTAATAATTATGGCTATGGTTTGCTCAGGAATCCAGAGTGTTGCGCTTAAAAATGAGAGGCTACCAATGCTGAAAAGGGTTACCCCCAAAAGAGTTGATTTATTCAGACCAAACCGCTGAATTAGGTGTGCAGAAAGGTAACTGGCCATGGTATTGCAAAGCATGATAATACCCTGGAACGTTCCATAAAGTGCAGTTGGAACTCCCAGTTCATTGATAAAATAGAAAGCGCCAGTTGCCATAAAGACCACGATGCCGCCGATCAGCAGCGATGGAATCGTTGCCATAACCATAAAACGCAGGTGCGACATCATTGACCAGTAAGAACCTAGTGTTTTGCAAATTGAAAAGGGAGCTGATTGCTGGAGAGTTTCAGGAAAACTCCGGTACAAAATCAGGCTTGAAAGAGCCGCCAAAGTTGTAAGAAATACAAAAGCTGCTTGCCAGGGCAAGTAGGCAGCAAATGCCCCACCAAAGAGAGGAGCTACAACCAACGAAAGGGTGATTGTTGTGGTAAGGTAGGAAAGATAAATAGCAGCTCGAGTGCCTTGATAGAGATCAGTAACGGTCGCAAAACTAACTGCAAAAGCAGCCGCTCCACCAATTCCCTGGAGAAAGCGACAGAAAATAAACGTCTCAATATTAATGGCAAAGATGGTGGCCAGACACCCAAGCATGTAAAGTATTTGTGAATACAGCAAAATTTTTCGGCGACCAATAGCATCGGAAAGGGGACCGATGATAGGTGTGGCAATACTTGTGCCAATCATGCCAGCACTAATACTAAATTGCATCATTTCTTGTGAGCTGCCAAAGGCTTCAGCCATCATGGGCATGCTGGGAATGTAGATATCAACCGAAAAGACACAAGCGACAATGGCCAACATCAACGGAAGCGGGCTAAATTTTATTGACGATTGGGTAGACATGACACAACATTTCCTTGAAAAAACAATAGCTATACTGAAGCTGAATCAAACTGTTGGTTTTCTGGTGCACTCAAAGTGCTCATTTACCCAAGTAAACTGCGCGCTTTTCACTGCCATAAAACTCAACATTTTGATTCAGCACGGGTATAACTAATACCTATTGAACAGATAGCAACTAAGCAACAGGATTGCTACTTTCATTGTCCATTTGTTATCCGGTGGTATATACCCAAGCCAATAGCCCAACACCCAATAAAACGCGGTAGACAACGAAAATACCGTAGCTGGCTCGTTTGACCCACATCATCATGAAACCAATACTGCCCAGGCTGATTACGAATGAAATCCCGGCAGCAATCATAGCCTCTTTGTACATGTGGTGATTGCCATTTTTTGCAAGTTTATAAAGAGTTTCGCAAGCAGCGGCAATAATAAGGGGTATTGACATTAGGCAAGCAAAATGTGCAGCCTCAACGCGGTTAAATCCTAACATGCGAGCAGCCATAATGGTTGATCCTGAACGGCTGGTACCAGGAATAAACGCTAATACTTGTATCAGGCCAATGATAAATGAGCGTGTGAAATTCATGTGTTTGAGGGAAAATTTAGTTGGGGCAAATCGATCAAACAGATAAAGAATGATCCCAAAACCAATACTAGCCCAGGCAATGACCGTAACATTTCGCAGAAATGAGTCGGTATAATAACTGATAATTGCGCCAACAACGACCGCTGGGATTGTGGCAACAACCAGCTTCATAAATAACTCACCGCCAGGTGTCACTTTGCCGCGCAGTAGATTGAGGCTGCCGGTGGTCATCGACCAACAATCGCGCCAAAAATAAACCATAACGGCTCCAAGGGTTCCGAAATGTACAGCCACATCCAGAACTAGTCCTTGATCTTGCCAGCCAAAAACTTTGGGAAAAAAGATCAGATGAGCAGAGCTGCTGATCGGTAGAAATTCAGTAATACCCTGGATTAGAGAGAGAATGATGATTTGGTAGAGAGGAACCACGAGATACCTTAGGCTTTGCCATTTGCTAATGAATTGCTTAGAGTACAGTAAATTGCACAACGAGAGAAGACCATGCGTACTCTTTTTCACCACCCGCTTTCGCCGACATGCCGCAAAGTGCGGATTTTGTTGGGAGAGAAAAAACTGGACTTTAATCTTGAGCTCGAGCGTATTTGGAAAAAGCGCCCCGAATTTCTAGAGCTCAACCCTTCAGGTGACATTCCTGTGTTACGAGATTTAAACAGCACAGTCATCTGTGAAAGCTATCCGATTTGTGAATACTTGGAAGAGGCCTACCCCAACCAACCTGCTTTTATTGGTGATAATTTGCTGGAAAAGGCAGAAATTCGCCGGCTAGTCGTGTGGTTTGACCACAAGTTCGAGCAAGAAGTAACCCGCAAAATTGTCTTTGAAAAAGTATTTAGAAGTCACTTTGACCTTGGCCATCCCGATGGACGTGTGATTCGCGAAGGAGCAACAGCAATTGACGATCATCTAACCTATATCGAATGGCTACTTGATCACCGAGTCTGGCTTGGCGGACAACATTTTTCCTTGGCGGACATCAGTGCAGCCTCTCACCTTTCAGCCATTGATTTTTTAGGAGATGTGCCCTGGGATCAGTATCTCGAGGCCAAAGATTGGTACGCCCGTATCAAATCTAGGCCCAGTTTCCGCCCACTGTTGCAAGATCAAGTACCTGGAATAATGCCACCTAGATACTATGAAGATTTGGATTTTTGAAAAAAACCAAATTCTTTATTAACAAAATCCATACCCATGGAGCCGTCTGCGGATCTGAAATCCGCAATTTTGGTGATGAGGCATTTTGACACAAATGCAGAGAAAGCTGGAAGTGCGTTCTGTGTCAAGGCAGCACGAGCTTGCGAGTGCCGCGCCTGGCTCTGCCAGGTTGACTTGATTCAGAACGCACTTCCAGCTAAAAATGCACCGCCAAAATGCAAAATTTAAATCCTTCCGTAATTCGCTACAATAATGAACGCCTTAATTTCATGGCTCTGATGGCGTAGTGCGTCCAGAGGAAGTTCGTTTTTAGAAATTTCACAGACCTCCAACAGGTACGACAGAAGGGGTTGTAATCCCAAATTGAACCACACCCAGCTATGCCGCCTTTTTCAAAAACAACTCGATCCAGATTTCTGAAAGAGCCCCGACCAAATGATCAATCATCTCAGGTGTGTGTAGTGGCGTAGGTGCCAGGCGGAGTCGCTCCGTGCCCTTTGGAACAGTTGGGTAGTTAATAGGTTGAACGTAGATCGCGTATTTCTCCATTAAAATATCACAGACCTGCTTACACAAAACCGCATCTCCAACAATGACGGGAACAAGGTGGCTGCCACCATCGTAGAAAGGGATCTGGGCCTGCTTTAATTTTACCTTGAGCAGTTGAACACGATCTTGGTGTTGTTTGCGCAGTAGATCACCTTCTTTAAGTATACGAATGCTTTCAATAACTCCTGCCACGATGACTGGTGGCATCGATGTTGTGAAAATAAATCCGGGAGAAAAGCTGCGAATAAAGTCGACCAAGGTGGCATTTGCTGCTATATACCCACCAATCAAACCAATGGCCTTCCCAAAGGTTCCCTGAATGATGGAAATGCGATCGCACAATTCTCTTTGTTGGGCAATGCCCCCGCCTTTATATCCATAAAGACCAACGCCGTGCACTTCATCTAGATAAGTCAAAGCTCCGTACTGCTCTGCAACATCGCATAATTCGGCAATTGGGGCAATGTCTCCATCCATGGAGTAGACGGACTCGAAAGCGGCGATTTTGGGCTGATTTTTATCGTACTTGGAGAGAAGATTTGCAAGATCGTTGGCGTCATTGTGTTTGAAAATGTGTTTCGTCACCCGAGCGCGTCTGATTCCCTCGATCATAGATGCATGATTTTTTTCGTCTGAAAACACAACGCAATCAGGAAGAGCTTTAGCTAGGGTGCTGAGTACAGCATCGTTGGCAACGTATCCAGACGTAAACATGAGTGCTGCTTCTTTGTCATGCAAATCTGCCAGCTCACGTTCTAGAGTAACGTGAAGAGGACTGGTACCAGAAATATTGCGGGTACCACCAGCTCCAGCTCCATATTTCGCCAGGGTTCCTTCCATTGCTTGGATGACTTTGGGATGCTGTCCCATGCCCAAATAATCGTTACTGCACCAAACAGTTGTCCCCTGCCGGCTTTGATGTCCATGGTTTGTTGCTTTTGGGAAAGCGCCTTGGCGCCGCGCAATTTGTGCAAAGACGCGATAGCTGCCCTCCTGCTTGAGATTTGCCAGCTTCGACGAAAAAAATGAGTTGTAATTCATGCTTGTGATGAGAACCTAGAACCGATACAAATGCGATAGTTGATATAATCTTGCCACTGTAGAGCATTGCACATGGACATGTCCAGACAACAAATATCTATTTCATCATCGAGTGAGTTAACGGTTTCACAAATTTCACAACAGCTTAAACGTCTGGTAGACCAGAATTTTTCGCATGTGCGTATTCGCGGTGAAATTTCAGGACTCAAACAGCATACCTCTGGACATGTCTACTTTACTCTCAAGGACTCAGGTGCTGTTCTTGATGCTGTGTGTTGGCGTGGAACATATGCGAAATTGACAAATCATCCGCAGGACGGCATGGAGGTGGTGTGTGTCGGACGTTTAACCACCTATGCTGGCCGCTCAAAATACCAAATCGTAGTTGAGGCCATGGAATTTGCTGGAGTGGGAGCATTGCTCAAGCTTTTGGAAGAGCGAAAACAAAAACTCCACGCAGAGGGGCTTTTTGCCCAAGAACGCAAACGACCCATCCCATTTTTACCGCAAAGCATTGGAGTGATCACGTCTCCCACGGGTGCTGTTTTGCGAGATATTCGCCATCGTCTGGAAGACCGATTTCCCCGTCCAGTTTTGCTTTGGCCGGTATTGGTGCAAGGCAATGGGGCGGCAGAGCAAATTGCTCAAGCAATTCAAGGGTTTAATTATCTGTCAACGGACGGGCCCACTTCGCGGCCTGATGTTTTGATTTTAGCGCGTGGTGGCGGCAGTGTTGAGGACCTTTGGGCCTTTAATGAAGAAATTGTTGTGCGTGCGATTGCCGCTAGCGAAATTCCCGTCATTTCTGGAGTCGGACACGAGACCGATACCACACTTGTTGATTATGTGGCAGATCGGCGTGCACCGACCCCTACAGCAGCTGCAGAAATGGCTGTGCCAGTTTATCAAGACCTTGTTTTGTCTTTAAGGCGATATACGCAAAGGCTTGAAACGGGGGTACGACGAACACTTGAGTATAACCTTCAGCGTGTGGACGACTGGGGTGGGCGCCTGATTCAAGCATCTAGAAAACGTCTTGAATTTCAACGTATGACTTTGGTGCATTTACAATCTCGTTTGCGTCCTTCTCGTGATGTCTTGGCAACAAGAGAGATGCGGCTGAACACTTTGCTAGCACGCCTTAATGCCGCAGCTGGCATCACTTTACAACAGAAAAAAACAAGGCTTGAGACGTTGGGGTTGTTGCTAGAGAGCTATTCATACACAGCGGTATTAAAACGCGGATTTGCTCTTGTAAAGGACGACAAAGGTCAGGTGGTAACGCGTGCTCAAAACCTAAAGTCGGAAATGCCTATCCAGGTTACTTTTCATGATGGAGACGTGAAGGCGAGGGTTGAGTATACCCACGAGAAATGAAAACCCCTAGTCTAATGATGGCGAAAAGCGCACCGTTTGCACTGATAAATGAGCACAGTAGGTGATTCGATAATTACTCTTCACATTACAAAACGTTTTATGCTCTAATTGCTGTAGAATCCACATTTTAAAATTTGATGGGTATGAAAACAACAAATAATACAGGTGACTATAATGTCGACTCAAGCATGGGTCACTTTTGAACGAAAGAAAAATGTATTGGAAGTTCGAGCTGGAGGTGATTGGCACACCACTGGAGTCGAAGAGTCATATCGTAAACTTGAGCAACACCAGTTGCAAGGAGAGGCGACTTATATCATTGACCTGTCAGGCATTAAATCCATTGATACAACGGGTAGCTGGATTCTTAAGGCTTTTATTCAAAGATTGGAGGCAAGTAACATTGCTGTCTCCTTAACTGGAGTCGGAGAAACAGTCCAAAGCATTTTGCAACAGCTCGACAAGCTTAAGTTTTCCATTCCCAAGCCTCCTTCCCAACCTAGCTTATACCTTAAATGGTTGATTGTTCTTGGTATTGCGGCAATTAAGGGGGGGATAAATGCCTTTAATATGCTCTCTTTTCTAGGACAGATTGTCATCACACTGGGGCGAACGATCTGTTCCCCACACCGGTTTCGCTTGATTTCATTTGTGGCAATGCTTGAGCAAGTTGGGTTGCGTGCTATGCCTATTGTAGGGCTCATCTCGTTCTTACTCGGCATCGTTATTATCTATCAAGGACAATATCAGCTGCGTCGTTTCGGAGCCGAGATTTTTGCAGTTGACCTCTTAGCCATCTCTATGCTGCGTGAGATTGGTATTTTAATTACCGCTATTGTTATCGCTGGTCGCTCTGGAAGTGCTTTTACAGCCCAGATCGGCACTATGAAGCTGAATCAAGAAATTGATGCTCTGCAAACATTTGGCGTCGATCCCATTGAAGCCCTTGTGGTTCCTCGATTGTTGGCCTTGATGATAGCTCTGCCGCTTCTAGCATTTTATGCAAACATAATGGGCTTGCTGGGTGGTGCTCTTATGGCCAACTTGGTTATTGAGATCTCTTATAGTCAGTTTTGGATTCAGCTCAAGCAAGCAATCAAATTGTGGACTTTTGGAGTTGGTATGATAAAAGCCCCCATGTTCGCCTTTATCATTGCCATGGTTGGTTGTTTTGAAGGCATGCAAGTGGCAGGAGGGGCCAAAAGTATTGGAACGAAAACAACAAAATCGGTTGTTGAAGGTATATTTCTAGTCATCGTTTTTAATGCAGTATTCTCCATCATCTTTACCTTGCTGGGAATATGAATAGTGGCACGAGAAATCATTCTAAGCATTAAGAATTTGGTTAATCGATTTGGTGCTCAAGTTGTTCACGACAATCTATGTCTTGATGTATACCGCGGGGAGATATTAGGCGTCGTTGGGGGATCTGGAACCGGAAAATCTGTTTTACTCAATACTATTCTTGGGCTACACCAGCCAAATCAGGGATCCATAACGATCTTTGATGTTGAGTGTTCGGGCCTTTACCGTCCACAGCGTATTGAATCAAGGTGGGGAGTGCTGTTTCAAAGTGGAGCTTTATTTAGTTCAATGACTGTCGGAGAAAATATTGCCGTTCCTATGCGGGAAATAGCACATATGTCGGAAGATTTGATTGAAGAAATGATTCCCGTCAAATTAACAATGGTTGGTCTTGATCCAGAAACGGCATTCAAATTGCCAGAAGAACTTTCTGGAGGCATGGTCAAACGTGCTGCTCTTGCGCGCGCTCTTGCCATTGATGCAGAATTATTGTTTCTCGATGAGCCCACTTCTGGGCTTGATCCAATTGGGGCAACCGCTTTTGACAAATTAATTAAAGCATTGCAACAAACTCTTAACCTAACAGTTGTTATGATTACACACGATCTGGACTCACTGCATGCCATCTGTGATCGAATAGCTATCCTGGTTGACAAAAAAATTATTGTCGACTCAACGGCAAAGATACAGACCAATCCACACCCTTGGATTCAAGAGTACTTCATGGGAGAACGTGGTCAGATCGTCTTTGGGAGATAAAATTAAGTGGAAACACGTGCAAACTACGCTCTTGTCGGATTTTTCGTTCTCACTTTGTTGATTGGAATTCTGGGCTTTACTGTCTGGATTTCACGAGTAGACTGGACGCAGGGAAGTATTTACGAAATTAACTTTGAAGGCTCCGTTGCCGGCCTTCGAGAAAATGAAACAGTGACCTATAATGGGGTTCCCATTGGCAGTGTCATGAGCATTGCAGTCAATCCAGAAAAAGTGAACCTGATCCGAGTGCTGGTTGAAATTGACCGACCAAGTTTGATCCGGGAAAACTCATTTGCTACCCTGCAAGGACGAGGTATCACTGGCCAAATCCAAATCAAGATTGATGGCAGTACTCCAGATAGTCCGATTCTTTTATCCTCTGAAAGTCAAAAGCCCCCTGAAATCCCCTCCCGAACCTCTGGGTTTCAACAAGTCATCGAAGAGGCTCCCCGAATCATGGAAAAACTTATCCGACTAGTTAACGATGTCACTCCAGTCTTCAATGAGAAAAACCGAGAGGCATTTGCCAGCACACTTGAAAATTTTGCAACCTTTTCCGAGATTCTCGCCAAAGAATCGCAAAACATGGCCGAACTCTTGACCCAAACAAAACAGTCCTTTAAACAGTTCGAAGAGGCAATGCAAGAAATGAAAAAGATGATTGCTGAAAATCGACCTGCGATCAAGCAATTTACCGAGGGTGGTCTGAAGGAATTTTCAAGCTTCATGCAAGAGTGGCGGGTTGCGGCCAAAAACCTTAACCGCGTGGTTGAAAAATTTGAGCGTAATCCTCTGCAATTTATTGTACACAGCGACCTTGGTGGTCAGGAATTAAGTGAGTAAATCGTGAGAAACAGAACCTTTGTTTATGCTCTATACCTAATGATCTTATCCCTGCTCAGTGGTTGCGTTCAGGTATTGCCAGATCCTGCACCGCCCGCGCAAATCTATAATCTCTCGGTAGATGTTACAACAAATAAAAAGTGGCCCAATCGCAACTGGCAACTAAGCGTTGCCCAACCGTCGACAAGCCTTATGCTCGATTCCCAAAGGATTGCCATTCGCTTTCAAGAAACGCCCGACTCACCAAAAACATGGGATTACGTAAAAGAAAGAAAATGGATTGAGCGGTTGCCTAGTATGCTGCAAGAGGATTTTATAGAGCAACTGACAAACACCCAAAAACTAAAAGGAGTTGTCAAAGATACAGTCGCGCTAAATGCAGACTACCTATTGCTAGCAACGCTGTATGAATTTCACATTGATAATCCTTTTGCAAGCCCTGCCTTTGTCTCTTTGCGCCTTCTTATGCAACTGCGCGACAATGAAACTCAAAAAATTGTGGCTTCAAAAGTATTTTGGCAAAAGCAAACTGTTCTTGAAAAGAATTTCCCAGCTTTTAAAAAGGCTTTTGATCAAGCCTATAGTCTTCTCGTTCAAGATTTTCTTGACTGGATTTTGACAGTGAATTTAAAGAGCAAAGCGCAGACTGGATGACGGCTGGTGCATATCACTCAGGTTTTCGAGAGTGCTAAAACCACGTTGATGATATTTCGCATTTAATATGTATTTATGTTAAAATCAACCTGCTAGTATGCTATGTGGGTTGATACAGTGGCGACAACCTACTTAAGTTCAACAAAAAGGATGTGTTTTGGAACCAACGCTTAAGAACCTGAAACTTGTTTATGGCACTGGAGACGATGTTTCTTTTATCATCCGGTATTTCGAAGATTTTTACCGAGAAATCATCCGTTTCAAAAATGAAGCCTTGGGTGATCAACTACCTCCAAGTAACTTAGACCAAGAAGAGGAAGGAAAAAGTGCACCAGAGACGAATGAGCCAGTAAAACCTGAAATAAAAACCGATCAGACTCCTGAATCTCCTATTCAACCCGCATCTCATGCTTCGCTTCCTGAAGAAATCCTTTTGAGTCTGAAAAATCTGCTAAAACGACAAGCTATTGATGCAGCGCGCTTTGGTGGCGAATTTGCAGCAAAATATTACCACGAAGCCGAGTTTATCATGGTCGCACTTGCTGATGAGGTTTTTTTGCATACCGATTGGAAAGGAAAGGGGTATTGGCAAAAAAATATCCTTGAATCTCAAATATATGACACACACAGCGCTGGCGAAACATTTTTTGATAAGCTTGAAGATTTTTTAAAAGTACGTGACCCAAGTCGCGCTGATATTGCTATGGTCTATCTGCTGGCTTTGGGGCTTGGATTTAAAGGAAAATACCGTGATAATGACGCCAAAAACCGGTTGGCTCATTATCGTCGTGAACTCTTTATCTTTATCTACCATCGTGATCCCACATTGTTTCAGCTGGCAACCCAACTCATTCCCAAATCATACCAACACACCGTTGAAACCGGTAAAGTTCTATACCTTTATGATTTTAAACCTCTCATGAAACTGTTTACTGGAATCGTCTTCTTGGTATTTTTGATTTCGTACGGTGTTTGGTATAGCACAACCCACGAAGTCAGTGTTTTGGTTGATCAAATCCTCAGCTCTGGACCCTCAACGATATGAAATTTTTTGAACAATATTACGTCTACCTACCATACATTATCCTAGCCATTCTCTTGCTGTCTGGGGGGTTACTTCTCCGGGCTATGTATTCTTATTCTTCGGCTATCTACCGATTGCGTACCTTGGGAAGAGCAATGGGGGGACCATTTAGTTTCTTTCAACGTGCACGCGCTGTTGAAAGTGTCGCCTCCAGTTTTAAGACTCCATTTTTTAGAAGAGTCTATAACCGATTTTTGAGTTTCTTATTGTTTCTTGGAATCACAAGTGATAACGACCCCTTGTCTCTTTCTTTTTCACAAGCAATAAAGATTCTCAAGCAACAGATGGGCAAACGCAACTACCAGTACAAATTGCCTTGGTTTTTAATGCTGGGTGCAGCGGAATCAGGCAAATCCACTATCTTGGAAAGTGCTGAATTGGACCTTCCCGTTGGTAGCCCCCGTTTTGCAACAAAGGATAAGCAACCAACTTGTAAATGGTGGTTTTTTGATCGAGGTATCGTCCTTGATCTAGTCGGAAATTACTTTTTGGAAAAAGGGGCTTTGCAAAATGATAAAAGTGGGTGGTCAAGGCTTGTCAGTCTGTTGCTATACCACCGGCCTCGCAGACCCATTGATGGCATTATTTTAACGATCCCTAGCACCGAATTACTTGGTTCAACGAAACTCCCGCACGACGAAGTGATTGCTCGTGCGAAACACATCCATACCAAACTTTGGCACATTCAAAAATCACTTGGCATGAAAATACCAGTGTACGTGCTTGTAACCAAAACAGATCTGGTTCCTGGTTTTAAAGGATTCACAGAAGAACTCCCCCGGGAAAGCTTATATCAAATGCTGGGCTGGTCGAGCCCTTATTCGCTTGAAAGCGGCTATGAACCATCCTGGGTCGATCAAGTTTTTGACACAGTTCGCAAATCTCTGCATGCAGCGCGCGCTGAAATCTTTGCCGCAGGCCGCGTTAAAAACAATCGAGACGATACACTTATTTTCAAAGTAGAACTTTTGAAACTAAAGGAAAATCTTTCAACCTTTTTGAATCAAATCTTCCAAGAAAGCGCATACCACGAATCTTTTTTCTTGCGAGGAATTTATTTTTGTGGTGACACCCGCTCGCATACAGCTGTAGGAGATTACAAGCGCGAAGAACGTTCTTGGACCACACCTGAGGCCATGGGTGCTGCTGCGCCCACACCCTTCAAACAACACGACAAATTTCATGTTTCCTTTTTAAGAGATCTGCTTGAAAAGAAAGTCTTCCTCGAATACGCTTTAGCGCGCCCAATCAAACGTGTCTTTAAATCTGCAAGTCGCCTGCTAAATCTGACAAAGGTTTTCATGGTGATTTTCTTGCTTGTCTGGGGTATTGGTTTATATCGGGCAAACAACCGACTGTCGGAAGGTAAAAGCGACTTGTTACCCCTCGTTAACGAAGTCGCCCAAACATTACACCACATGCGTCAACGTGATTTTGATGTCAATGCGGTTCACGATGCCAAATACCTCAATGACCAAACGTTGGTCATCCTCAATCAGATGACTGGCCTTGAAGTCGAAAATTCTTTTTCGCTGGCAATACCAACCTCCTGGTTTACAAGCTATGATGAAAGACTGAAAGCGGCATTTACAACCACTTGGGATTCAGTAGTCTTTGTTTCACTTTACACAGGGTTAACTCAAAAAGCGCGTTCACTGTTTGTTAATCTTGTACCAGAAATTGGTGCAGTTCAACCAAACTACTTTTTGCCCCCATTGAAAACGCCAGAATTTTTGGATTTGCTCGATTTTGTCAAGCAAACCGGACAATGGGAGTACAACGTCCTACGGTTTAATAACCTTGAAAGCAGTCTTGATATTGAGGACATCGGCCGTCTGGTTCGTTATTTATTTAACCAAGATTTACCAGCGCAGTTTTACACAAAGGCATCTTATTACCAGTCAGCTCTGGCCACCACTCAAGATCGTAACATTTCACTAAAAGATTACAATACATCGGCTCACAGAAAGCTTCGATTACTTTACAGTCAATTTATTGAACGCGTGTTTGATCCCGCACGTAATTTTGGAGGCTTTACCAAACTCAGCAAAATGCTTGAAAAGCTTGAGCATAGCACAGCTCAATCGCGAATCAATGAAGCTGAGCTTCGAAATACAGTGCAATTTCTAGCAAAGATTACCGGTTTCATTGGCGGTGAGCATTTTCAGTGGATTAAGGGCTATGAATTTGATCCAGGTCCCCTCTACAGTGATGTCCTTAATCGAATTGCCCAATCACGAATGCTGGGAACAGAGCTAGCCAATGAATTCCTGCAAGAAACACAAAAAGAATTCTCGCTTTACAAAAATGTTCTGGCAAGTCTAACTGCTCCCCTCATTGGTCCCGTCTTTACAGTTGAAAACAATAAAGTTCTTCCGAAACCATCGCCTACTTTTGATAGCCTTGTGGAACATTTTACCGCTTTTATGAAAGAACCATTTATGGCACCAATGGCGGCCCAAAGAGAGGTTACCATTGTTCCACCTGGACGCATGCTGTTTTGGGATACTCCAACACTTAAGGGTGCTGCAAAACTGGTCACTCAATTTGAGTCCTTCCTGGCAGATACGGCTCCAAAACTTTCCCAAGATGTCCGGCATATCATGGAGTATATTGGCCGCCGCAGTGTCTTGACCCGGCTATTGGATGCAATAGCGCGCGCTGAACGATTCAAGCCTATTCCACAAAGCCTTACTGGTTTTGACGAGCAGGAAGCACTGAGACTACAAATTCACAATCTTAAAACGGTCCATCCTCTCTTTGCGCAAATCTTGGGGGGGTACGTCATTCATGACGTGAGCTCGCAAGCCGCTTCCTTGCGTGAATTACTCATTGAAGAAACGTACAAGATGCTTGAGGGTGTGGACCGATTGCTCATTCGTGATGATCTTTATGGCATCAGCAATGCAACTTTTGAGTCGTGGAGGGGTGAAAGAATGCTTGGGCTCCAGGCATTTGGTGTTCATGATTTGGAAGATATGAAAAGCTATCTAAACGCTCAAAGAGAACGCATCTTCTTTCTCTCCAAAGAGCTGGCAGCTCCTGTACTTTCCTTCTTGGGCCTTCCCTTTCTAAATGGCGTTCCGCGTAATATGCCCCTTGTCAGTAAATGGACTCGTATTGTCTTACAACTGGATGCCTATGAGAAAAAAACACCTAACAACTCTTTGAGTATCCTTGAACATTTCCTATTATACGATATCAATCAGTTTAGTCTCGATTCCTGTTTTGCGGCCATCCGTGACACAGATGCATTCGCCAAGACAGGTGATTTTTTCATAAGGCGCCGCAATGAAATCAAGGCTTCTTTATTAAAACGATGCAAGTCAGTTGCTGAAAAGCAAGGTTCAACGAGTTATCAAAAGCTAGCAAGTTTCTTTAATCAAAAGCTCGCTGGCCGGTTTCCTTTTACAGAAAAAGCAGGAGATACAGAAGAAAAAGAAGCCTCAGAAGAGGATGTCAAGGTGTTCCTGACGATGTTTGAATCTATCAATCCTGTTGAGAAAGAAGCAATTAGCGAAAGATATCAGAGCAAGGGTAAAACCGATTCACCAGTTCAGTTTTTACGGCAGATTAGAATTGTGTCGCCCTACCTGAGGGCTGCCCTCAGCAAGGATGCTGAAAATCATGTGTCAGCATTGCTGTTTGATGTCGACTTTAGATCGGATCGCTCTCGGGAAACTGGCGGCAATAAGATCATCGACTGGTTTGTCCTGGTGAATGGACAAAAGGTGAGTTTGTTTGGCAAAAAGCATACAGGGTCGTGGGATCTCGGTGATAAAGTGCAAATATCCCTGAACTGGGCCGGGGATAGCAATACCATTCCCACCGCTGATTCGACTCAGAAAAATCTCAACGTTAAGGGTCACCAAGCAACTTTCTCTTATTCCGGAAATTGGAGCCTGCTGCATTTGCTCAGGAATCACATCACTGATTCTTCCAGACATGCAGGTCCCTCTCCGCTCGCTCTTGAGTTCAGTGTGCCCACAATTCCTGAAAAAGTAACGGGTGATAAAAGTCCGCAACCAGACTCAATGGCCAAGGTTTTCTTGAGCTTTGCCATTTTTGCCCCGCCTGCACCGACTGATGCGCAAAAAGAGGGAGGAGAATCTGAAAAGCAAACGTTGGCTTATCCGATTTTTCCGCATAAAGCACCCGTTGTAGAGGCGGCAAAGGGCTAAAATTATGGCTCGCCAGAAAACTAAATCCGCCACTTCACCTCAATATCAAGAAATAACTCAGCTGATCTGTCCGATTCCTGGTGGCAACCTAGTAGGTCCTTACATCCGCTACGGGTCTCTTTTCGATAGCATTGTCACGGCACGCACCCAAGAAGATGCAACCCTACCTCAAGGAATTTGGAAGAGAGAAATCAAACAAGCCAATTGGCCTGAAGTTGTAACTTTGTGCAAAGATTTCCTTGAGCATCATTCAAAAGACTTGCAAATAGCTGCTTGGCTTATGCAGGCTTGGTACCATACAAAAGCTCTCGAAGGTCTCACTCAAGGATTGAGCCTCTTCAACCAACTATGTACAAACTATTGGCAGCAGATCCATCCCCACAGGATGGATGCAGAAGAAAACCTGGAGGAACGTTGTAATCTGATCTATTGGCTTAATGAAAAGCTCCCCCCTGACCTACACCAACTGCAAATGACAAAGCCTGCAAACCCTAAGGTAGCCATTTTCACTTTTGCTGACACTCTTCGCTTTGCAAGCTCTCCTAAACCAGCAATGAATAAAGCAATCGCAACGGCATTTCAACAAAGCCAAGCTGAAACTCCTGCGAGTTTTTATAATACAATCATTTCGGACACGACCACTGCCTTAGATGAGCTCAAAAATCTCGAACACACTTTAGATACCCATATCGGCGGTAATCTTTTTTCCCTCAGTCAGCTACGCCAAACACTGGAAGCTATTCAACACTTTGCAAAAGAGCAATGCAAAAAGTACGCAGAGGCAAAAAAGATGGCAAAGCAGGTCGCAAAGAAGCAACCGCCAACTCCTTTGAAACAAAAAACAATTACCAAACCAGCCGCAAAAGCTCCTGAAAAAGCGGATCCCGCTCTTGCAAAAAACAGCAGCAATGATTGCCAGCAGATCTATAGGCAGCTTGAAGAGATCATAACAAATCTAAAGCAAATCCACCCACAAAGTCCAGCTGCCTACCTGATACAAAAAGCAATCACCTTGGATCAAAAATCTCTACAAGAATGGCTAGAAGATATCAACCAACATAACCTTGATATCCAATCTGTCCAAAAATGGCTTGGCATTTTGCCCCAAGAGAGAAAGTAGCGCACCTGAACCAATGACTTGTCAGCAGGCTCAGGCAAAGGCGAGACAGGCTCAGCAAGCTGCTACGGCAGCCCAGCGGCAGGTTTTTAACGATCTACAAAAACAATAAATGCAAAGATTTTTCAATTTAATGTTACACGTTTTGGCATGATGGCTGAGGCTTCTATCACGCATATTTTGCATTCTGATGCGCTAGCTCTATTGGTTCCACTTTCTCCTCTTGCATAGCATTTTTGGCAACGTTATGTTAATAAAATCTTGCTATGAATTTAAGTACGTTACTTTCAACACATATCATTACGGATCTTCATGCTGCACACAGGTCGAAAACGTCAAAAATTCTGGCAAATTCTCACCCTATTAATGCTGTTTGGCATTGCCAGCTTGGATGTTGCTTCAGCTGCCCGAAAATCCAGGACAAGAAGTAATCCAAAATATGCCTCAATAGTTATGGATGCTCGCTCAGGTAACATATTGCACGCAGCTCATGCCAACGAATTGCGCTATCCAGCTTCACTCACTAAAATGATGACACTTTATATGGTCTTTGAAGCCCTTGAGACGGGGAGATTAAAGATTAACCAAAGACTACGTGTATCCAAACGTGCTTCACAACAAAGCCCTACAAAACTTTACCTGAAGTCAGGCAGCACCATTACCGTCCGAGACGCTATTCTTGGTCTCGTTACAAGGTCAGCAAATGATGCTGCTGTGGTGGTTGCCGAAGCTATTGGCGGCACTGAATGGAGGTTTGCTAAACAAATGACCCAAAAAGCAAGAAAGCTTGGAATGAGTCGAACTGTTTTTGGAAATGCCTCTGGTCTGCCTAAAAATCAAAGGCGGACAACTGCTAAAGATATGGCAACTCTGGCACGGGCACTATATTACCACTATCCAAAGTACTTTCGGTATTTCAGTACTCGCAGCTTTCGCTTTCGGGGACGCCCTGTTCATAACCACAATCGCTTGTTGGGAAATGTCCCTGGTGTTGATGGTATCAAAACTGGATTTACGAATGCCGCAGGACGCAACCTGGTGGCTTCTTGTGTACGAGGTGGGCACCGAATCTTTGCCGTGGTCATGGGGGGGCGTTCTAACCGAACCCGCGACCAACACATGATTAATTTACTTAATCGAGCTTATGCTAAAGCACCCAGATACAAACGCCCCACGCCGATTCCCTACCACAGACCTGCACAAAACCAGGCGACTCCACTCCCACCGACCATTCCGGCAGCGCTGAAAATTCACAACGTCACGCCGAGCACTAAACCTCCCAATTACTGGGCCGTACAGGTTGGCGCCTTTCCAAGAGCAAAGACCGCCCACACAGTGGCAAACCGCGTCCGTACCGCCGTCCACTCCCTTAAAACGGCACGTGTTGCCATCAATTCTCAAGGGAATTCGAAGAAACTCTACCTAGCCCGTCTCGTAGGATTGAACAAAACTCAAGCAAAAGCCGCTTGCAAAGCTTTAAAGCTTAGGGGCCTTGATTGCCTAGCTCTTAGGTCACGATAAAACTTTTATGCTTAAGTTATACTCGCCCGGGCACAGATTGCGCTTTTGGACACCCTCTGTAGCCGTTATCCTGAACGTTGGTTTCACTGAACAGCTATGTAAGAACCGTAAAATTGCTTGACAATTTGTGAATGATTTTTTACCGTTACTCGCAGGTTGGTATGGCCTAGAAGTGTGTTTTATTCTTATTCATTTTGTTTAGGGTATTTTTTTATGATTAAAAACTTTAATTCTTCATTCAAGACAAATTTTAGGATTAATATCACGTTTAAGGCGGCGCTGATCTTTCTTTTGACTATATTTTTGCTGATCCCGTTGTTTCTGGTTCAATCGCAGATCGAGGATCGGTCAAGACGTTATAAGGATACTGTACGTGAGATAGCACATTCGTGGGCCAATGGACAAAATCTACGCGGCCCTGTTCTTGCTGTTCCATATGAAAAAAAGGTTTCAGGTAAAAAAAATAGAGTATACACGGTGCCTGGAACAACCTATTTTTTGCCTGATTCGTTAGAATTTGACATTAAGCTGGATCCGCAAGAGCGTTATCGAGGTATCTACAAAACCGTTGTCTATACGAGTCATATTTCGGCAAAGGGTAAATTTTCTTTGCAGAGAGATAAATTCCCAAACTTGTTTTGGAAGCAAGCTTTTCTGGTGATTGGGGTCAGTGATTTGCGAGGCCTTGTGCAGACTCCTAATGTAACCTGGAATGATTCTGCAATTTCTTGTTTGCCTGGCACCAAATCGAATTTGTTTGCCTCAGGACTACATGGGATGCTTCCCCTTTCTGATTTATCGAACAATAAGGTATCAATTCCTTTTTCGATGACCCTTGAGTTGAGGGGAAGTGATCAATTTGATTTATTGCCTCTGGGTGCTGATACTCGAGCAAAAATAGAATCTTCTTGGTGTCATCCAAGCTTTAATGGCAATTTCTTGCCGGTAAGTAGAACGATTTCTAATCAAGGATTTGAATCTACGTGGCAAATTCCTCATTTGGCCCGCGGATATCCTAAGTCTTTTGACAATTTTCAATTAGAAAACATCAAATCAGCAATACAGGAATCCAAATTCGGAATTCGCATGATTCAACCCATAAATCATTATATGCTGACTATGCGTGCAGTTAAATATGGTGTGTTATTTATTCTTTTCACTTTTATCACTTTCTTCTTGTTTGAATTGAATACACGTAATTCCCTACATATCCTGCAATACGCTTTGGTGGGTGTTAGTTTGGTTACTTTTTTCTTGATTTTAATTGCTTTGAGTGAACATTTAAGTTTTGTGCTTGCTTATGTTTCTGCAAGCGTTGCGGTAATCACGCAAATTGTGCTTTATACCTACCAAACATTGAGGTCATTTAAAAGTTCCATAGCACTGGGAGGGATTCTGATAAGTCTCTATAGCTATCTTTACATGACGCTCCAGATAGAAGATTATGCTTTGTTAGTTGGTGCGATCAGCTTGTTCTTTATTTTGAGTGCAATTATGTTTTTCACCAGAAATATCCAATGGTATCATTCGGATATTTCACAAAAAAATAACACAGATAAACTGGAAGGGTGAGCAATCACATAGGTTTATGTTCAGCGACAATTAGAATTACCGATCGTATCGCCACTAGAGCGATGAGTTCTATCTTTAAGCCTTTGATAAGCCCGATAACTAAAGGGAAATGTGCACACGTAACCCAAGCCAATCACAAACAAGGTATACCAAAACGCATTGATCAGTGCAGTAATTGTAAGGCCTACCAATAGCATTAATGGCAATAACAAATGCTGCGGGATACGAGAACCCTTGAGTGAGTAGGTAGGCAGGCGACTCACCAATAAGAGACCTGCAAAGATCAGCAAGCATCCGTGTACAATTGGCCACTGCACTAAAAAGACTTCCGTAGCGTTTTGCAGCATCAAACCCATGAGGGCTAAAAAAGCGCCGGCTGGAATGGGAACACCTGTGAAAAATCCTTGTGTCCAATCGGGCTGAGGGATGTCCAAGGCTGTGTTAAAACGGGCTAGCCTTAGCCCTGCACAAATCACGTAAAACAAAACCAATGCCCAACCAAAACCATTCCATTGCTGCAATGAACTAATATAGAGCAAAACTGAAGGGGCAACGCCAAAGTTAATCATATCCGAAAGAGAATCAAGTTCAGCACCAAACCGGCTAGAAGTACCAAGCAGGCGGGCTAAGCGTCCATCCATAGCATCCAAAATTGCAGCGATCAAAATTGCAATCACAGCCATTTCATACCGATCAAGCAAAGCAAAGCGAATGGCGCTCAAGCCCGTACACAAAGCAACTAGAGTCATGATATTGGGAAGCACCCGAGAGATGGGGAGCTCTTGCAGACGTTCTTTAGGAGAGGGTTTATTGCCTGGGGTTGGGGAATCTGTAGACATTGTACTATCGGATTTTACCCATGCGCGGACTTTCCTTTGATTGGAAATCAGCGATGACGGTTTCACCAGCAATCATTTTTTGTCCCACACAAACCAGGGGGGATTTTCCTGGAGGCAAATAAACATCAACGCGGCTTCCAAACCGAATAAGTCCATAAACTTGACCCGTTTTCACGTAATCAGTTTGATTGACATCACAACGAATGCGCCGGGCTATAAGTCCGGCAATTTGCACGCATACCACGGATGTTTTAGGAGCAACCTCAATGACAATGGTGTGTCGTTCATTATGTTCACTGGCTTTGTCGAGCGAGGCATTAAAAAACTTACCAGGGTGGTATCTTGATTGTTCAAGGGTTCCCTTAATTGGAATACGATTGACATGCACATCAAAAATGTTCAAAAAGATGCTTACTCGGGTCCAGTCTTGCCCTTTAAGGTCAAGTTCACGTGGGGGCGCTGTTTTCTCAATAATGCTTTGAACCGTGCCGTCTGCAGGGCTCACTACAAGCCCATCGCGCTTGGGAACTACTCGGGGAGGATTACGGAAAAAATAAATAACCCAAAGGCTGACCAAGAGCATAACACCCGCCAAAGGGGGCATACCAAATGCATAAAGAAGAAAGGTGATCACAGCAGAAATGAGGATAAACGGCCAACCATCGCGGTGTATTGGAACAAAAAGAGTCTCTGAGACGGTGCTGAACATTTTTAGAACTACCCTGGTTACGTTGACCGTTGATATACCCTACCAGTCTAAACGTGTGCAGTGCAAGCTTGAAGGGGAAAGCGTGAAAGACTGGCTGGGGTGGTAGGATTCGAACCTACGCATGCCGGTACCAAAAACCGGTGCCTTACCACTTGGCTACACCCCAATAACATTCTTTAAATAAACCACAAATGCTTGTTAGGCGCAAGAGTTGACCAGACAGGGCTGTTCAGTAAAAGCTTGCATTTTAGGTAAAATTTAGCTTTAGTATTGTCTAACCGTAACAAATGGAGGTTAAGATGTTACTAGAAATTCT
>JBDLIP010000003.1 GCA_039714795.1 Pseudomonadota bacterium
AATGCGTCCCGTGTATCATCAAAAAACGAGACGCGTCGATGGTCATTTATTCATCACAATTTTGGCTTATCATATTATCCATAGCATTCGTCATCAGCTGAACTTGGGTTAAAATGATGTGAGAGTTTTTCTGAAACTTTGAACATTTGAGCACCTACCTTCCTGGTGAAGATGCCTCAATCTTTACGGGACGGCAACAGATGCGACAGAACCCTGAACAGCTACGCTTTTTTTATCAAACGCCCTATAGGCAAACAACTTACCATATGATACAATTATCTTAAAAAGTGGGTAAAATTTTTTCTATCGGTGTACGAGTGAAGTGAAATCAAAACCTCTGGTTCCTGATACGCTCGAAGTGCTCATTTACACTTGTAAACTGCGCGCTTCTCGCTATCATTAAACTAGAGGTTTTGATTTCACGAGAGTTTAGTATAATGAGGATATTATAGGTAAAATGACGATATCAGAACAAAAGAAGAGGGGCCGGCGTCGGACCTCCACTGGACACCTGTGTGAGAACTGGCACAGTCGACTCAAGATGGCAAGGCGTATTTCAGGCCTATCTAAAAAATATTTGCAGGATAAATATCATCTTAATGCGCACACACTAGCCTCTCTTGAGATCAGTCGATCGATCCTTTCTGAAGAATGGGGTAAACAATTTTGCCGAGCGTTGCAAGAGGAGAAGGTTTTGTGTTCTCCAGAATGGTTGTTCAAAGGCACTGGCACTCCTCCCAAACGCCTACAAGACCGAGAGGCTGCACTCCTCCTGGAGCAAAAACGCGTTGAGGATTGTAAGGTCTTTAACGACGAAGTCGCCATCACCTCAGAAGTAAAGACCTTCTGTGCTGGACACAAAGATAATATGGTCGCCATTGTCAAGGATGATGCTATGTCTCCTTTCTTTGAATTTGGTGATTACGTTGGCTGTCGCCGTGTTCCCCTAGGTTCAATTGATCAAATGCTAGGAGAAAAATGCCTAATCGAGCCAGAGCCAGGAGAGTACCTTGTGCGTCATTTTACCTATGACGACAATACCAGTCAGTATCTCCTGTCTGCCGCCAACCCAAAGTCAACCATCAATAGACCCCTTTTGTTTATTAAAAAACCTGTAAGTGTCAGCCAAATCATTTGGATCAGAAGGTTGCCTAGGCCGATTTTGGACTGAGATCAGAGGTCAGAGGTCAGAAGTCAGAAGTCAGAAATCAGCAAGGCAGTCTGGGATATGATGCAGGGCTACCTCATGAAATAGTCATCATATATTGCTTAAATCCTTATCTACAAAGGGATACCGGCCATTTTCAGCCTGCAAAAAGCACGTAGTATTGCACGTATCTGCAAAAGCTATCAAACCCTTTGTAAATAAGGTTTTGGGAAAAACAATATAATCTTCATGAGGTAGCCCTGGGATATGATGCCTTCTGAAACCATATTATCCAAAACTAAGGTTAGTTAAGATAAACCAGAAATCATTGTATCTTCTGATCTCTGACCTCTGATCTCTGACCTCTGATTTCTGACTTCTGATTTCTGATAATCGCACAACTTTGCAAAAGGAATCACTCGGCTATAATCAAGGTCAATCAATCCGCGATCAAAGGCAAAGTAATAAGGAGTAGATCCTTGAATCATCTGTGTGGGGCGCAAATATTTTTCCCACTCAGATACTTGCGGCAGTTTGATGTCCTCCTGGTGATGGAAACACAGCATTCGCTTAAAATCGCGCAAATCTTTAATAATATTTTGTGGAGCATCTTCAAGTTTGGCTTGATCAATGACCATTTCGAATTGTTCCGGCGCACTGGTAAACAACCCATAATGATTCCCATCGGCATCCATCATTAAAAAGCTCCCCATACTTTCAAACAAATAGTACTCAACGATGTTATGCTGTTGAGTCAACCGAAAAAAGTGATCGCGAAAATCGGGAACTGCAATGGCACTCACAGGATGAGTATGTTTTGTTACCGCATTGGTAATTGTCTCGGTTAATTTACAAAAATATTTGTGTTGCGCAGACTGAATTGCAAATTCAAGCTCTTCCAACAAATTACTGCTCTGTTTGTGAATAAAATGATCAATCAACCCTTCGTTGAAAGCCCGGATCGCCAAACCCTCATCTGCTTCACCGGTTAAGACAATTTTTTGAATATAGGGAGATTCAATCTGCTGGCAAACTTCAAAGCCACTCATGCTTGGCATCTCATAATCAACCACAACAACAGAAAATCGATTAAAGCGCGATGCGTTGTAGATTTCCCTGTACTGGTCATAGATATTGATATCTACAGCCCGGTGCTCCCACTCAGATTCGTCAGCCTCGCTGACAAACTTTGCAACTAACTCATCCGCCTCCTGGCAGGCATTCAAAACATCCAACCCATCCGGTGCATGTACGCTCGAGACAAAGTTTGTCACATGCCCGGCGGATAAGTTGCTCGCCATATACCGGCAATACTCCGGATCATCATCTATGAGCATCACTTGAGTGGGAAAATAAAAACTAGGAATCGATTGAGAGTAAGACATACTTTTGAAACCTGTAAAACGTAATACACTGTTGATGGGTGCATTATGCTCCCTATTTTGGCTTTTGTGAAGCCCAAAAGTAACCATGTCATTGAACAGCCCTGGCCAGTGTAAGCTGAAGTGTAAGCTGAACAGTTACGCACAAAATAGCTAAAGTAGAGGCATTGCCTCAAACAAATCTGGTAAATCATTTTCCAGCAAGATCACATCTGGCGACTTTGTGTTATTTGCAAGCCATGCACGTGCTTGTGCAAACGATTCAACTTCAATCAACTGGATGTTGGACCGCGCTGCACGAATTGCTTGTACGAAACTAGGAATTCTTGAAGCCATAACCACAATGGCTATATCTACACAGTCAGCAACCTTGGTCCCTAAATCTGCATGAACCGCGGCATGCTGCGCGCCAAGCTCAACAATTCCAGGTGTGACAAGAATGCGCCGTCCTGGCTTTTTGTGCAGCAGATTTAACACCCCAAGTCCAGCTACAAAACCATCTGGATTGGCATTAAAGGCATCATCAATGATGCAGGTACCGTTAGGTTGAGGTTTGACCTCCAAACGATGCCGAATTTGCGGCAAGCTCTTCAAAGCTGTTTGAATCGATTGAGCGTCAATCCCAAGGGCGCGAGCGGCAACAAAGGCCAGGGCAATGTTTGCCCCCTGATGCTTGCCGTAAATCGGCGCCTGCAAAACCCATTGCTGGCCTTCTTTTGCTTCGGCAACGGTGACCTGGATTCCCTTGGCAGTTTGATTTATCTCTTTCAGGCCATCGGTTTCACACAGAGTTATGGATTTTTGCGGCAGCCTGCGCCTTTGGTAAGACTGAAAACGCGCCACAGAAGTCGCCATTACCATCTCCCCGCCGCTGCTGATAACAGAATCGGCCAACTCTAATTTGGTATTTGCTGTGGTCTCAAGCGATTTAAATCGCTCCAAGTGCGCCTCTCCTACAGCGGTAATCAAGCCCATTTTAGGAGCCACCAGCCGGCAGATTTTGGCAATCGACCCCTGCCGGTAAGCCCCCATTTCCACCACAAAATATTTATGAGCTGCATTAAGCTTTTCGCGAATCACCCGTGAGATTCCCATCGGCGTATTCACACTCCCCGGTGTGATCAAAGCCGAAGAAGTTGTGCTTAGAATATGTCCCAAGATATGCTTGACTGAAGTCTTACCAAACGAACCGGTAACACCAATGACAAACGGATCCAACTCCTGCAAGCGCTGTTGCGCCAGATTCCAGTACTTCCTCTGCGTCCAAGTTTCAAAAGGGGCCAGCAGAAGATTGGCAAGAGTGAGAATGATTGGAATGACCTGTGCAAACAAAATCCAAATCAGTAAAGACCAAAACGGTGTCACCAGTAAAAGAGGCAAAAGGGCCACCATCAAGCACAATGCTACAGCCACAGACAAAATACGTTGTGCCCGATGCGTGAGCAGCAAAGGTTTTTTACCATAAAACCTAGCGTCTCTTTCATACCAAGCGAAAAATGCAAATGCAAAAATTACCAGCAATAAAACAGCCAGTTCAGATAAAACAAATGCACTCAATAATATTACAATTAATACAAAACTCAGCTTGCGATCCAATAAACTATGCGAGACAACCCATTTTAAAAAGCGTGCATTGTTATAATCTTGTTGCTGGAGAAAGCGTAAAAATGTCAGCAAACGCTTGACGGCAAAGCTAGTTAAAGCGATGAGTAAAAGAATTTTTAAGGCAAGAATAGGTAAAGTCATTGATTTATTTGTAACTACATCAAGTTTAATAAAGATCTTCTAAATTAATCACAAGCTTTTTTCCTAGTGCCTTAGCTGCTTTATCCAATTGTCTTAAGGTTGGCCAATGGGTAGGATCCTCTAGCCTTGCAACCGAAGGCCAAGAAGTTTCCAGTGCTCTTGCAAGCTCTGCTAGAGAGTGATCGCCACGGCTGAAGCGTATTAGTAAAGCAGCTTGAATCCTGGCAGAAGGATAAAGTATGTGCGTAAACTCACCATGAGATGGCTCTGGAATTTCCATCCCCTCATCGATCCTGCCCTCAATTGTGAGATTTAAAACCTCAGCTGCATTAAACAGGGCTTCTTCTAGAGTTTCTCCTTGCGTAATGGCTTCGGGCATATCTGGAAATGATACAACGTATATACCATCATCATCTTGTTTTATGACACATCCATATTGAATATTCATCTCAACTTTACTCCTGTTTGTCTTTCGATACTCGCCAGCAGCCCTTTACCTATATCTTTTGAGCCATGTACAGGAACAGTTGTGCGTTTCTCTCCGCACCCCATACGATAATGGCTCCCACGAACTCTAAGGATTGCCCATCCCTGCTTTTCTAGAGTTTTAATGATTTCTTGCCCTTTCATGACATAATGATACATCTTTTTTGATGTATCGTAAAGTTTTTTGTCAGAAATTCTGCACATTGCCCAGTCCCGTAGAGGCTGGGCTGGAAAATGGAGTGAGCCGAGAATCAACAGTTTGAATCAGCTTCAGTACAGCAAGCCAGAACCCCTCATTTTTTGTTGATGCTCTGCAAAAACTGCTGCAATAAATAGCTCACTTGCGCTCGTCCTTCGGTTAAAATATTGGCATGGTCAAAATGTTCCAAGACCGTCAGTTTAGCATTTGGAATGAGCTCTGCAAACCGCCGCCCCATTTCTGGAGGAGTTTCTTGATCTTGCGCTCCATAAAGCAAATGCACTGGACACTTAACCTTTTGCGCAATCTGTGTCAGATCTTCTTGGATTACACGCAGCAAAACCCCCCGCATTGGTCCAGCGGCCCGATAATCTGTGCTACCAAATCGCTGTTTGAGACCTTCTGGAACCAATCCTCGATGAATCAGCGGTTTTAAAGCTTTGTAAGTATACACTTTGCTTTTCAGGACAATAGTTTCAACGGGCGTGCGCCTGCGCTGCAATCCAGCACCGGCAATCAAAAACAGTCCATCTAATAAATCGGGCTCCCGTGCAGCAATGCGTAAGCCAACCCGGGCTCCAAAAGAATGAGCCACCCATATCCGCTTTGCTTGACATTTTTTCTGGGGCAAGGTTTGCAAATATTCAATGACCAGATCGGCATAGTCCTGTGTGTTCCAGGTTTTTGGAGGCAGCGGCGCCTGGCCAAATCCTGGAAAATCGAACAAAATTTGGCTTGTGCTGGCATCAAAGCTTTGAGCTATGGGCAAAAGCGTTCGATGATCAACCCCCCAACCATGGGCCCAAATCAATTGTGGAACGTCAAATGATTCTAATCCGCGCTTGTGCAGAGCCAAAAGAGTTGCAGTAGTTGCGTTATTGGCTGGCTGTGTCGTTAGTTGCATGCTTAATCCCTACACTATACTGAAGCTGAATAGTTATACTGAAGTGAAATCAAAACCTCTGTTTCCTGATACACTCGAAGTGCTCATTTACCCAAGTAAACTGCGCGCTTCTCGCTATCATTAAACTAGAGATTTTGATTTCACGAGAGTATATATAAAAACTTTCCTTTTACACCTGCATCTTTTATAACCAATTTAGAGCTTGAAAGAAAGGAATGTAATGCCCCCTTCTCCCACACAACGCCCACATACGCGCCCGCATACACGCCCAAAGGTTGCGGTATTTTTCGGCGGGCAATCGCCTGAGCATGACGTAAGCATTGTCACCGGCCTGCAAGTTCTGCATGCTATTGACCAAACGCGCTATGCGCCTTTTCCAGTCTATATTGCTCCCAACGGGACCTGGCTGGTAGGAGACGCGCTTGCCAATCGCTGCAACTATTGGCTTAATGCGAAAACAAAAGCAACGCTGACCCCGGTCACCCTTGATTTCAGCAATACAAGAGGACGCGGCAGACTGTTGCCGCACCACAAAAGTATATTTCAAAGTATGTTCCAGCGCCCTCAGCCCATTGACTTTGATATTGCTCTGCCAGCAATGCATGGTCTTTATGGCGAAGACGGCAATTTGCAGGGGTGTTTTGAAATAGCTCACCTCCCCTACGCCGGTCCTCGAACCCACGATGCAGCTATTTTTATGAACAAAGCCACCACAAAACGTTTGTTACAGCAGTTAGATATCCCGGCCTTGGCCTATACTGTGATTCAGCGACCTCAGGAAGGCCTGCTGTTAAAGCCAGATGCACTCAAACAAGTTGCCAAAGACATCACATTTCCGGCATGCGTCAAACCCAATCATCTCGGCAGCAGCATTGGTGTCGCCAAAGTCACCTCCGCAGAAGAACTCAATGCAGTCCTGCCGGCAATTTTTAAATACGACTCACAAGCCATTGTCGAGCCATTTGTTGATAATCTAGTGGAATATAATGTTGCCATCCGCCGCACAACAACTGGAGAGATCATCACTTCGGCAATCGAACAACCGAAAAGCAGTGCTGAACTCTTAGATTTTAAAGAAAAATACCTTTCAGGAGGCGCAGACAAACTGGGTAATAAAATTGGCTCCAAAACTAGCGCTAACCAAAGCGGAGGCATGGCCAGTCTGACTCGAATTGTAAATCCAAAAATAAGTTCCAAAATGCAAGCCAATATTCGCCAATGGAGCACCACACTTTATCAAGCGGTCGAGGCAACGGGCGCTCCTCGAGTTGATTTCTTGTGCAACCAAAAAACCGGAGAGTTATGGCTGAATGAAGTTAATCCATTTCCCGGATCGGTAGGTTATTACCTATGGGAGGCGGCGCCCCAGCCAATCCTGTTCACCCAGCTGTTAAATGAATTACTGGATGAAGCGCAAAGCTGCCATCATAGCTCAACACTGCCAGAGGATCCGACTCCTGAGGCGGGGCGGTTGTTTGTTAGGCAGTAATACAGAGGTCAGAGGTCAGAGGACAGAGGGCAGAGGGCAGAGGACAGTATCTCAGTGGCGAGCTGGATCAAAATACTTCTTATCCAAAACTTAGGTTGGTATGATACAATCGACATATAAAATCTGAACTCTGAACTCTGAACTCTGAACTCTGAACTCTGACCTCTGACCTCTGACTTCTGAAACTGGCTTCTGAAAAAATGACCGAAAAAGGCTTTAAAATCATCATTTACTTCGCGTTTTTGCTAGTTCCTATGATCATGGCACTATATGCTGCGGCCTACTGGCTGGATGTGACAGCTAGCAAAAACTTACTGCACGCACAAATTGGATTCGGCGCCATGCTGCTAGCCTTTGCTGGCGGTGAGTACATGGGCACATTGCGCTATACTTTTTTAGATCCACCACCACTGCCAGCGCATGAATCACCATTGCGGGACAGCTCAAGTCTGGGATTAATCTTGCTGTTTTTGGCGTTTATCGCCCTGAATAACCTGGCCCAGAGCCGCACAAACCTAACAATGCTGGCCCTAGCACACGCCTTTGTCATCCCCGGATTTATTCTCATAATGTATATTGATCGGCGCCTGTTGCACTATAAAATTCAACCCACCTGGTTTACCCGCATTCGCATGTACGGCTGTAGCATTGCGCTAGCAGCTCTGGCAATTTCAGGTGTGAAACTCTATACGCAAATGCTAGAGGTTTATGTGCGGGGGTAAAGAAGATCGAGCGAGATCAAGACAAAAAAAACCCACGGGCCGAAGCACCGTGGGTTTAGTAGACGTTAATCAAAAAAGATTAGGTGCCATCCGGACCCATATTAGCTGGCTACTGATTATTACCTTCTCCTGGCTCTGGCTGCTGTACTGGAGCCGGATCCATATGTCCTAGCTGCTGATTATTACCTTCTCCTGGCTCTGGCTGCTGATTATTACCTTCTCCTGGCTCTGGCTGCTGATTATTACCTTCTCCTGGCTCTGGCTGCTGATTATTACCTGCTCCTGGCTGTTGTACTGGAGCCGGATCCATATGTCCTAGCTGCTGATTATTACCTGCTCCTGGCTCTGGCTGCTGATTAGGCTGTTGTACTGGAGCCGGATCCATATGTCCTAGCTGCTGATTATTACCTGCTCCTGGCTGTTGTACAAACTGATTCTGATCTGAATTATCCATATTAAATGGGTCGGCTACTTTTTCTACTCTATTCTCAACAATATTAACAAGGGACCGAGCAAAACTCTCTATGCCTTCATAGTCAACTGAATTAGCCTCACCATCATCGAGTGTATCATCTTCGCACAGAGTATAAATGACAGCATCCAATCGATCAGCAATTGCCTGCTGTACAAAAGAATGGAAATAGCCTTCCACCTCATCAGCAGAACCATAAAATCCTATTGTGTTACTAATCGCGTCACTATACGCTCGCAAACCAGCAACTTCTGCTCTAAGGTCAGTAATCTCCTGACCTGCTCTACTCACTCCTGAATAAAATCCCTCTTCATCTCGGCAATGAAAACCAAGCGCCCTACCTGTTGCACTTACCATATCTTGCATCTGCTTCAACGGTATGGTAGGACCCCGGCGTGTTGAACGTGTTGGAGCTGCCGAACGTGTTGGACGTGCTGTACGTGTTGGACGTGCTGGACGTGCTGGACGTGCTGTACGTGAGGGAGAAACAGAATCTCTACTAACACTACTGGGGGTCAAAGTGCTTGGGTTAGTTACTGACGAAATAGTTCTCCTGGGAGCTGAAGAATTGGCATTTTCGCCTGCGCTATAGCCCTGCCCAACCTGAGGTGTTCTACTGGAAGCAGGCACTGCTATGCCCTGGTGAAGACGGGGGGCGCTTGAGAAATGAGCAGCAGGTACAGTATTGGTTACATTCCCTGAATTAAATGAAGGACTGAGACCTCCGCCTGCGTTATAGGTACTCACAGGCTGAGATGTTCTCCTGGGAGCTGAAGAATTGGAATCTGCGCCTCCGCCAGCATATCGATTAAACTTGGAGGCCTGAGCATCTCCAGCGGCAACACCCGCCAACAAAGCTGCACAAGATGTGGCAGCCAACAATAATTTAAATTTATTCGCTTTCATTAAGCTTTCTCCTTTATAAATCTCATCTATCCTTAGATGAGATACTACTAACAATCACTGAAGGAGACCAACTCCTCAGCGTCACGAAGTTAATGTAAGGGCACTAGACATTTATGTCAAGTAAAAAAATGATTTTAAATTAAAAAAAATACTGAGACGATTACGTTCGCACAAAGCACTGGAAAACTTTGATCAGCAAAGCGTCCAGCTAATGTCGTCCCGATGATAGAAAGCAAAAACTTTAGAGATTTTATTCAAGCGCCACCATCTTGAAGTTTATTTTTTCAAATAAAGATATAAATGCTAACTATTATTTTCATATAATGTATTCTTATACTGAAGAGAAATGAAAGCCTCTGTTTCCTGACACACTCAAAGTGCTCATTAAACTAAAGGTTTTCATTTCTCGCGGGTATATATTGAAACTAAATCAAGCTGTTGATTTTCTGGTGTACTCAAACAGCCTTGTGCCCCACTCGAATCACCTCGCCATGCTGCTGGCAGTTCGGTACGGCAAGTTCAACAAACACATCCACAACATCTTCAGGAGCAGGCAAGGTTTGCGGATCCTCACCCGGCATAGCTTCTGCGCGCAATTTGGTGCGCACAATCCCCGGGTCCACCAAGTTAACCCTTAAGTTGGGAGCAATGTTTTGGGTTTCAGTCGCATAGGTTTGCACCAATCGATTAAGAGCTACTTTGCTGGTGGCATATGCCGACCAATACGCTTTAACGTGCTCAGTAATATAGGAAGTGGTGAAAATTGCACGTCCCATGGGAGATTTTTGCAATAAAGCATCAAAAGCATGAAGTAATCGCCAATTGGCATTTACATTGACTGCCATCACTTGCTCCCAAACTTTAGGTTCCATGTGCGCTGTCGGTCCTAAAACACCTAAAACAGCGGCATTACCTACCAAAATGTCAAGCCGCCCAAACCGCCCGGCTACTTCAACGCCAAGAGCGTCAATCTTGGCTCCTTCTTGCAAATCAAGCTGCACCAGGGTGACCGCAGCCCCTAGCGCTTTACAACGATCATCAGACCTTTCCAGGCCTTCAAGATCGCAATCCAGCAAAATCAGCCTCGCTCCTGCTTGTGCGTACGCCCTAGCTACAGCTGCGCCAATTCCATTGGCTGCACCAGTAATCAGGGCAAGCTTATCTTGCAGTCGCCTTGCCATTTATTGTTTGGCGCCAAGATTTCCTGGCATGTCGTTCATCTGTTTGTCAGTCTTTGGCCCTTCCGGTTCCGGACGTGAAAATGAGCGTACTAAATTTTCTGCAGGAAACTCAGATGCCTTTGATCTGTTTTTCAATCGATCTTTCTGCAAACCAAGATTTTTAATTGCAGCATTGGGCACCAGACCCCGCAACCAATCACCAGCTTCAACAATAAACGGGGTCGAGCGGGCTGTCTGCAAAGGCTTAGGCCATTTTTCATGATTCGGCATGAAAAAGCTAAAAGCAAGGTAGGCTAAGCTGAGGAGCACTCCGCCTCGAATCACCCCAAAGACAACGCCAAGTGAACGATCCAAGCCGCCCAACGTTCCCGATTTAATGCGCTGTGAGATGCTGCGACTGATAATGGTCAACACAATAAGAGCTATGATAAACAGGATGATCCCAGATATGACGTCAGCCACAAAAGCATCGTGGATGTACTGCATCACAAAAGGCCTGACAAGAATCATACCGTATAAGCTGATAAAAAATGCACCAATCCATCCGCCAATGCCTAAAACCTCTCGGGTAAAACCGCGTGAAACACCAACGGCAGCCGATATTGCTAAAATCACAAGAACAACAATATCTATGGTATTAAAATCCGGAGTCATGAGTTGATAACCTCTCTTTGTTTAGGTTTAGGTTTAGGTTTAGGTTTAAGTTGAGTTTGAGTTTGAAACAGTGTACCTAGGTCCTGCACATAACTCAACTCGTGAATTTGAATCAAGTCATCAGGTGCTTTTGATCGCTTTTTCTGCCTTGGCAGAAAGGCTGTGTTAAACCCTAGCTTTGCCGCTTCCTTCAGTCGGAGAGCTTGCTGGCCCACGCCTCGAATTTCCCCAGCCAGGCCAATCTCACCAAAAATAACCGCATCTTGTGCAATAGGAACCTTAGTGACCGCTGAAACCAGTGCCGCAGCCACTGCCAAATCCGCAGCCGGTTCCCCAATACGCAAACCGCCTGCAATATTCAAGTACACATCTTGACCGGAAAAATTCATCCGGCACCGAGCTTCTAAAACCGCCAAAATCATCGATAGCCGACCTGAATCCCAACCGACCACAGCTCTGCGCGGTGTTGCCAATGTGGATCCCACCACCAGTGCTTGCACTTCGACCAACAAGGGCCGTGTCCCTTCAATTCCAGCAAAAACCACTGAACCACTGACATCACCGGATCGATCCGCAAGAAACAGCGCGGAAGGGTTGGCAACCTCTTGCAACCCTCCTTGTGTCATTTCAAATACACCAATCTCATCTGTGGCCCCAAAACGATTCTTTACTGAGCGCAAAATCCGAAATTGATGCCCTCGGTCGCCTTCAAAATAAAGCACAGTATCCACCATGTGCTCAAGCACCCGGGGACCTGCAATCATACCTTCTTTGGTAACGTGGCCCACAAGAATGAGAGTCAAACCTCGCTTCTTGGCATAGCGAATCAAAACTTGTGCGCATGCTCGTACCTGGCTGACAGTTCCGGGAGCAGATTCCATGGTATCCATTGCCATGGTTTGAATCGAGTCAACGATCAAGACAGCAGCCTTGGGCATCGCCTCCAAGCTGCTCAAAATATCCTGCACACTGGTGCTGGTTGCCAGGTGAACTGGGCATTGCGCCAACTCCAGTCGCTCAGCTCGCATACGCACCTGGTCTATGGCCTCTTCACCAGATACATAAATGCATTGTGCGTTCTGGCTTAAAGCCGCCACCACTTGCAACAAAAGCGTGGATTTGCCAATTCCTGGATCTCCACCAACTAAAATCACCGACCCAGGTACCAGGCCGCCGCCACACACCCGATCAAATTCTGCAATGAGTGTTTTGCGCCGCATAACCTGCTGCTGCTTTCCGCTAAGGGATACAAAATCAAGAGCGCTGCCCGCCCCCAACTTAATACCTGGACTAGTGATTGGCATTTGTTCTTCGGCAAGGCTATTCCATGAATGGCAGCCACTACATTGACCACTCCATTTGCCTTGACGCGCTCCACATTGTTGGCAAACATATTGAGTTGTGTGTTTGGCCATATCCTTTGCTAACCCATTTGAATCGGACCTTCAGCCCGACCATGAATAAATTGATCAACCATGGGATGACCTGACTGATCGATGGATTCTGCTGGTCCCACCCAGATAATTTTCCCATCGTGCAACATAGCGATTCGATCTCCAATGGTTCGAGCACTGGCGATATCATGAGTGATGGTAATGGCAGATGCCCCCAGCCCTTTCACACACTCAACAATCAGATTATTAATCACAGAAGAGACAATTGGATCTAACCCTGTTGTCGGCTCATCAAAAAAGATAATGTCCGGGTTGTAAGCAATTGCCCGCGCCAAAGCTACGCGTCGTTGCATGCCTCCAGACAACTCAGCCGGATACAAATCAGCAACCCGCGGTTTCATTCCCACGGCTGCAAGCTTTGCAATCGCCAGTTCTCTACCCTCTTTGCGATTGCATTTACCCTCTTGCAACAAAGCAAAGGATACATTTTCCCAGACTTTCATACTATCAAACAGCGCGGAGCCTTGAAACAACATACCCACTTTGTGCAGATCCGGCCGGCATTTTTTCACTTGGGCGCCAAATTCTTGGATGCCACACATCTCAACCTGACCGCCATCCGGTTGAATTAGCCCCAAGATACACTTAATGAGCACCGATTTTCCAGTCCCTGAACCACCGATGACAACCAAAGATTCTCCTTCCCTTAGGTCTAAATCGATGCCACACAACACTTTCTTTGCAGCAAAACTCTTGGTAAGTCCTCGAACGCGAACCTTGCAGGAAACGGAAGTCGTTGTAGTTGTCTTTGTTGTTGTTGTAGATATCATGAGTGAAAAAACAGTGCTGTAATAAGATAATTGAGAATTAAAATCATAATCGAGGCTGAGACAACTGCATTGGTGGTAGCAGCCCCTACACCTTGCGCCCCACCTTTTGAGTGATAGCCATGATAACACCCCAAGGTGGTGATTAAAAACCCGAACACCGCAGCCTTGACCAAACCAGATACCACATCAATCCGCTCCAAGTGATCAAAGGTCTGATGCAGATAATTGGCGGGATTAAAACCCAATGTGTAGGTGGAAACCAGATAGCCACCAAACACCCCAATGATATCAGCAATCAATACCAGCACCGGCAGCATCAAGACGCCAGCCAAAATACGTGGCATAACCAAGTATTTGTAAGGATTGGTCGATAAAACCGTCAGCGCGTCAATCTGTTCGGTGACTCGCATGGTGCCAATTTCAGCCGCCATAGCAGCTCCTATGCGCCCAGCCACCATCAAACCCGCCAGCACAGGCCCCAACTCGCGTGTGACCGAAAGCACGACAACTGTGGGAATGGAATTTTCAGCGGCAAATCGAGCAAATCCTGTGTGCGTTTGCAAGGCCAACACCATGCCGGTAAAAGTCGCAGTCAACCCCACAACTGGTAACGAGTAATAGCCAATGTCAATCAACTGGCGCAAAATCTGACGTGGATAATAAGGAGTGCACACGCCATGAGCCAGGGACGTTAATACAAACAACGTAAGACGCCCGCATACTGCAAGGAAGCGTAGAAAATACTCTCCAACTTTTGCCAAAAAACCGATCACGTTTCGCCTCGGTATATTCGGTGGTTACGCTCACCAAAGTTCGTATAGATCTCCCGCGAAATTGTTCCACCAGCCGCCGCTTGCTCATCAGCAGTAATGTGTTCACCCACAACCTCAGCCCAAAAACCAGGCCTGAGGTATTGTTCAGGTACAGCGCTGGCGTCAACAGCAATCAAGTCCATAGAAACCCGACCGACAATTGGCGCTACATGACCGCCAATAAACACCTTACCACAATTACCAAAGGCTCGGATAATGCCATCGCCATAACCCATCCCTAAGGTTGCCAAGCGGATTGGCGTACTTGTCTTGTATTGCGCGTCATAGCCAATCGAGTGACCGGCAGGCATATCCCGCACCTGCAAAATCTGCGCATAAACTTGCACAGCGGGCTGCAAGCCAATTGCAGGAGCCACAATAGTTCCAACACCCAACAGTGCCTTACCGGGACGCACCAAATCAAAGTGATAGTCAGGCCCAAGCAAGATACCACCAGAATTGGCCAAACTCATTGGTGCTGCGGGCAATAACTGACATGCTGCTTGAAACCGCTGTAGCTGACGTGCGTTGAGCGGGTGATGTAGCTGCTCACTACAAGCCAAATGACTCAAGATACAACGCAGATCAAATCTTTCAAGTTTTTCCAAATGTTGACCAAGAACCGCCAGCTCTTGCGGTGGCAATCCCATACGCCACATGCCAGTATCAAGGTGCAATGCAGCAGGTAGAATGCGGTTTTGTTGCACGCCCCACTCACGCCACAAATCGATCTGTCCCAAGTCGTTTAAAACGGGAATCAGCTTATGTTTATCGAGAACTTCTTGCGTACCTGGTAAAACTCCGTTAAAGACAAAAATGTGAACTTCAGGAAGCGCCCTGCGCAACCGAATGCCCTCATCAACGGTGGCAACAAAAAAATCCCTACATCCGGTTTGGAACAAAGCCTTAGATACTGGAACCATACCAATTCCATAGGCATTGGCTTTTACAACCGCCGAACTTTTGGCTTTCGGCAAATGCGCTGCGATTTTTCTAAAGTTAGCCGCAATGATGCCCAGATCCGTTATGATCACACCACTGATACCCGGGGGGACCTCATGCTGTGCAAAGGGTAACTTGTAAGCGCCAAGCAAGTTACAAGATTGAGTTGTTAGAGGCTGCATCACTGGCGATCCTCTACATAGTCCACACATTTGGTCAAGGCGCTATCAAAGCGCAATTTGACTTTACCAATCGGCCCATGCCGCTGCTTGGCGATAATAACTTCGGTTATATTTGATACCTTATCCATACGCGCTTGCCACTCGGCATGCTTTTCCGTATCTTCCTCTGGCTGCTTGCGGGATTCATAATATTCTTCACGATAAATAAACATCACCACGTCAGCATCTTGCTCAATAGTTCCTGAATCCCTGAGATCTGCCAACTGAGGTCGCTTGTCATCTCTTTGCTCGACTGCACGCGAAAGCTGTGACAGCGCAAAAACCGGCACATTAAGTTCTTTGGCCAAGGCCTTAAGACTTCTGGTAATATCGGAAATCTCTTGTACGCGGTTTTCCGCGCGGCGCCCAGCCGACCCTTGCAGCAGTTGCAAATAGTCAACCACAATCATGCCCAAACCCTTTTGCCGCATTAACCGGCGTGCACGGGTGCGCAATGCCGAAACACTTAAGGCTGGAGTATCATCAATAAACAGGGGAACTTCACTTAAGTTGCGACTAACTTCGATAAACTTTGGAAAATCCGACTCCGAGACAGCGCCACGGCGAATCTTATCCGAGGCAACCCCCGATTCTTGTGCCAACAAACGAGTAGCTAATTGTTCTGCGGACATTTCTAGAGAAAAGAAAGCCACATGTGCCCCTTCGTTGCCCTTCAGTGCCGCCTGGGCTGCATTAAATGCGATATTCATTGCAAACGCCGTTTTACCCATCGACGGACGCCCAGCCAAAATTATCAAATCAGATGGGTGCAACCCCCCTAATTTGAGATTGATATCTTTAAATCCTGTAGTCACACCAACCACATGGCTGTCCCGCTTAAAGGCCACCTCAGCCATACTCACTGCCTCAGACATCGCATCTTCAAGACTGGTAAAGCCCCGATCCAGGGAACCAATGGTTGAAAGGTCAAACAATTTTTGCTCAGCCGCTTCCATTTGCTCAACTGCATCGCTCTCTAAATCTTGATTATACGCCTCATTGACGACATCTTCGCCAAAGGTAATTAATTGCCGGCGATAGTAAAGATCACGAATCGTAATTGCATACGAGCGAGCATTAATGATGCTGACCACCGAATCTGCTAGCTGGATCAAATATTTTGCCCCGCCAATGTCTTCCAGAGCTGCGTCTTGATCAAAATAATCCTTTAGGGTAATCGGGTCAGCGATATGCCCGCGTTCAATAAGACGTCGAATGGCACTGTAGATCCGCCCATGCACGGCATCGGCAAAATGTTCTGGTTGTAAAATTTCATCAATTGTCTCGTGACAAGCATTGTTATGAAACAAAGCCCCCAACAACGCCTGCTCAGCCTCATAGTTACAAGGTAGCCTACGACCAACTTCAAGCGCCAACGGCTCCTGCCGCTCATCCGAAACCAGCGGCTGCTCTGGTGGCTCAGGCGTTTCTTCGTTTGTATTGACGGCTTGCACTTGACTCATAAAAAAAACCTTATGGCTTCAACCACTGACTCTTGAGGAATAACTCCTTTAATTTTTACGACCAACACACGCAGGGGTCAAGGGCTGTTTTATAGATTCAGTGCTTAAGTAGCTAACTGACCGCTCCAGAGGCCGATTGAGTATAATTTTGAAAAAACAAGCTATTTTTCCTTGTTTTTTTACATCCTTATCGGATACAATCGGATCGATAATTGAAGCAATAACGACGATACAAAATATTTGGGAAAATTAGGTATGACCTTAAAAAAAATCAGAGACGGACAAGATATCTTGTTGACAAATTCCACAATTTACATTAATTGTTTATCTATAGTTCTTTTATTAGAATAGTAGTTGGACATGATCACATGTCCTTTTAAACAAAAATATTAGGAGAGTAACAAAATGGCATCAGAAAAGCAGGCCAATCTTCAAGACATATTTCTAAACCATCTCAGAAAAGGGAAGGCCCCAGTCACAATTTTCCTTGTCAACGGTGTGAAATTACAAGGCATCGTGACTTGGTTCGACAATTTTTCCGTTCTACTAAGACGTGACGGACACTCACAATTAGTTTATAAAAGCGCCATCTCAACTGTTATGCCGCTTAACCCAATTAAACTATTTGAAGAAGAAGAGACTGGAACAACCTCTCAAGATTCTGAAGCTAATCAGTAATGGTTTAAGGAGATCGTGAGTGATTCAACTACAAATATAGCACTCATCCTCCACCCTGATTTCAGGCACATCAAGGGTCATGCGCGCAGCGTGTATGACCCTTCTTTTCAGCTACAAGAAGCAGTTGGCCTGGCTCGAGCCATCAATTTAGATGTCATCGATGCCACAGTATTGCCAATCCGCTCTCTTAAGCCCAACAGTCTTTTTGGCACCGGTGTGATCCAACGTTACAAGGTGTACATCCATGATCAAGACATCAAACTTGTTATAATTGATGCACCGCTAACCCCAATTCAACAACGCAATCTTGAGCGTAAGTGGTCCTGCAAAGTCATTGACCGAACTGGTCTCATTCTTGAAATTTTCGGCGAGCGGGCTCGTACAGCTGAAGGTAAATTGCAGGTAGAACTTGCAGCCCTGACCTACCAACGTAGTCGTTTGGTACGATCATGGACCCACCTAGAGCGACAACGTGGCAGTCTTGGCTTTGTCGGAGGTCCTGGAGAAACCCAGTTGGAGGTAGACCGCAGGCTAATTGATGAACGCATTGGCCGCTTAAAAAAGCAATTGACTGGCGTAAAGCGCACCCGAGAACTACACCGAAAATCACGGCAATCGGTTCCCTACCCCGTTGTGGCTCTGGTGGGATACACCAATGCTGGTAAATCCACACTGTTTAATGCCCTCACCCAATCAGAAGTTATGGCCGAGGATATTCTGTTTGCCACTCTTGATCCAACCATGCGATCACTCAAATTACCTTCTGGTAGAAAGGTAATTCTATCCGATACAGTGGGGTTTATCTCGGACCTGCCGACGCAGTTGGTCATGGCATTTCGGGCCACCTTAGAGGAAGTTAAAGGCGCTGATCTGTTGCTGCACGTTCGCGATATTTCTCATCCACATACGGATATGCAATGCAAAGAAGTCTTCAACGTGCTCCATGAACTTGGCATCAAGGATACCTTGGAAGAAAATGCCATCGAAGTCTTAAACAAAATCGATCAACTCAAGGAAGAAGAACAAGAGTACATCTACCCAAAAGAAAATAGCATTCCTTTATCGGCCCTGAAACGAGAAGGACTTACCGCGCTACTGCATGCCATTGACCGTGCCTTAGCCCGCGATGAAATTATCCATGAGTTTACGGTTGACCTGCATGATGGCGCCGCCTTTGCCTGGTTGCACGCACACGGAGATGTGATTGCCCGTACGGATGATAATACGGTTGCAATGGTAACGGTTAAAATGAATCCAAGTGATATACAACGGTTTAAGAAATTGTTTGATGTGAAGGGATGATTAATACGAACCCCAGAATTCAGACCACTGAAATTAACTGAAACAAACGTTCAAGATTTTTTTGCCTCTTCCCCCTTCTTCGCATCCACCACCACCTTTTGCTTTGGCGTGATGATACCAGCAGATACCACCATTTTGATGCCATCTTCCACTGACATATCTAGCACCTGCACTTCGCTTTTGGGAATAAATAACAAAAATCCAGATGTTGGATTGGGGGTGGTTGGCAGGAAAACATTGATCACTTCATCTTCGGTATCCTGTTGCACTTCACCTGTGGTGGTGCCTGTGACAAAACCCAGCGACCAAATTCCGCGCCTAGGGTATTCTACCAGTGCTACTTGCCGAAAACTCATGGAATCTCGGCTTAAAACCGTTTCAAACACCTGCTTAATGGCCCCATAAATGTTACGCACAATAGGCATTTGTTCAACAATACGCTCACCAATGCGAATAATTAAACGCCCAAAGAAGCCAGCAGCAATTGCACCAATAAAGGTCAATCCGACAACGGCAATGATCAATCCCAAACCGGGAATATCAAAAGGAAGGTAGTACCCTAGCAAATAATGCTCAGGAATGATGGCCTTGACCAGGTTATCGGCAAACCGCACCACTAACAAAACAAAATATATCGTAAGAGACACAGGAGCTGCCACTAAAACCCCTGCAAAGAAATAGCCTCGAAGGCGCCCCATCAGGGTTATCTCGTGTTTCTCAAATGATTTGCTCATGTATATTTCTCCAGTACTGATTCGAACTGAGCTTTTGGGATGACGGCTCGCAGAAGGAAAGCCCCCTTATCTAAAACTTAGATCGAGTTACACTATAATCTCGTGCAATCAAAACCTCTAGTTTAATGATAGCTGCCAGCTTGCAGTTTACTTGGGTAAATTGAACACTTCGAGCGTATCAGGAAACAGAGGGTTTGATTTCACTTCAGTACAAAAGATAACAAACCTACAGGAAATTAGCCAGGTCTTCGCCATTTGTGCTAGCATTATAACATTGGATAAAAGCAAGGATGCGGTATGAAAATTATCGTGTGTGGTGCTGGAAATGTCGGATTTAGCATTGCTAGCTACCTGGAAAAGTACGACAACGACATCGTCGTTATTGACCAATCAGAGGAACTGGTCCGGCGCATCAGTGACCGGCACGATATCCAGGGCATTTGCGGCTATGCTTCTGATCCCAGTATCTTAACCCGTGCAGGTGCTGCTGAAGCTGACCTTATTATTGCAGTCACGCACCATGACGAAGTTAATATGGTCGCTTGCGAAGTGGCCCACGCCCTTTTCAATGTTCCCACCAAGATTGCCCGCATTCGCAACCAGGCCTACCTTGATCCACAATGGGTGCATCTGTTTGATGATTTCAACCTTAGCATTGATGTCACCATTTCTCCTGAAATTGAAGTAGCACGCTCGATTGGACAAAGCCTCTCGGTGCCTGGGGTTTTTCGAGTTAGCCCACTTGTGGATGGCCTTGTCAATATCATCGGCGTCAAATGTACCCTAGACACCCCTATTATCAACACTCCCATTACTCACATCACCAGCATTTTTCCAGAAGCGGAAATGCGGGTGGTTGCCATTAACCGCCCAACTCACTCATTTCTCCCCAATGACAAAGAAACATTACTCCCTGGAGACGAAGTTCTGTTTGCTGTCAGTCATGACAAAGTGGTTGAAGCGTTGAAAGCTTTTGGACAATACGAAACAGATAAACGACGCGTCATTATAGTTGGCGCAGGTAACGTTGGCTTGTCTCTGGCACAAAATTTGGAAGACTTGTTGCCTGACCTTGACGTACGCATCATTGAAAAGTTAAAAAATCGTGCGCGAGAGATTTCCAAATACCTCACGGATACACTCGTCCTACATGGTGATGCCCTTGACAGCGAGGTCCTAGAAGAAGCAGGAGTTGAAAACACTGACACCATTGTAGCTGTGACCGAAGATGACAAGGTCAACACTCTAACCTCACTTCTTGCTAAGCGATCTGGGGCCAAAAGAGCGGTTGCCTTGGTCAACAATACCGCCTCACATCCTTTGGTTACCTCACTTGGAGTAGACGCTATTATTAGCCCAAAAGAGATTACTGTCTCCAGTATCTTAGAACACGTCCGTAGAGGGCATATCCGATCGATTCATATCCTTAAGCAAGGATTTGCAGAAATTTTTGAAGGCGAAATCCAAGAAAACTCAAGCCTTACTGGGGCTTCTCTGCTTGATATTGAAATCCCCGGCAAAGTCCTTCTGGCAGCGATTGTCCGAGACCGTACTGTTCTCATGCCCTCAGCCAACATCACTCTACAACTGAATGACCGTATTGTACTGGTTGTTGCCAGCGAATCCATTATAGAAACTGAAAAACTGTTCTCGACACGGTTGGAGTATTTTCGGTAAACCTCTCTTATCTGATGACAATTATACTGAAAACTGATTTCACAATATTTTGTGTAAATCAGGAGTTCAACTCCAGATTTACACAAGTTGTATTTTTATGTTAGAGTGAGGTTTCGCTTCATCCAAACATGTATGAGCAAATCGCTATGTTTTATCGTCAAATGAGTACAGAACTCAAATCAATGGCCAAGCAATACCCTGTAATCACAGTGACTGGCCCACGGCAATCGGGCAAAACGACACTGGTCAAACAGATATTTGCACACAAACCTTATGCGAATTTAGAGGCTTTAGGCACTCGAGAACTTGCAGAAACAGATCCCATCGGTTTTATGGATCGCTATCCGCATGGAGCTATTATTGATGAAATTCAGCGATGCCCTAAGTTGCTATCTGAAATTCAAGTGCGTGTCGATGCAGCTAATAACAAAGGCATGTTCATCCTCACGGGAAGCCATCAGGTCGAATTACATAGTGCAATTTCACAGTCCTTAGCTGGACGCACCTCCATTTTGCATTTGCTGCCTATGAGCATGGAAGAACTCGCAAATGAACAAATTCACTTCCGTTTAGATGAGATTCTTTATCAAGGTTGTTTTCCGGGAATTTATGATGATCAACTCAACCCAACAAAAGCCTATAGCAGTTATGTACAAACGTACCTTGAGCGCGATTTACGGCAAATGATAGAGGTGAAAAACTTACAGCTGTTTCAAAAATTTCTAAAATTATGCGCTGGCCGTATTGGACAAATTTTCAACAGAGAAAGTTTAGCAAATGAGGTTGGGATCACTTCAAAAACAGTCTCTTACTGGATTTCAATTCTTGAAGCCTCTTATATCATCTTTCTACTGCCCCCCTATTTTGAGAATTTTGGCAAACGTGCGATTAAATCTTCCAAAATCTATTTTACCGATGTTGGATTGGCTGCGTTCTTGCTTGGCATTGAACAGATTTCACAAATGGAAAGGGACCCCTTAAGAGGCCACCTCTTTGAAAATTTGATTATCCTCGAACTCATGAAGTGGAGGTGGAACCAAGGACTGGAACATCGACTATATTTCTACCGAGATTCCCATCACAACGAGATCGATATCATCTTCCAGCGTGGTCATGAATTGGTTCCCATCGAAATTAAATCAGCCAAAACTTTCAACTCCTCCTTTTTAAAAGGCCTTTTGTTATTTAAAGAGCTAACCGGTAAACGCTGCCAAGACCCCTGCTTGATCTATACAGGCACAGATGAACAAATGGTTAAGGGGATAAAACTGGTCAATTACTCCCGGGCTGCAACCACACTATATCCTTAAGGAATACAACTGGGATTAATTTACCGGTTTTAGCCCTTTTGCAACGCCAATATTCCAAATCTCGGTATGCTGTACAAAAAAATGCAAAGTATCCTTGATGACCAAACCACCCAAATCTTCTCTATGGCAGCAAGCCTACGAGCTTGCTTGTGCTGAACGAGATCGGCGCAGAAAGCTGTCCCAAAAATATGACTGGAGCAAGCACGCCCGCAGCAACCAACTTCCACCTCCTGGTAAATGGCACACCTGGTTGATTCTAGCCGGTCGTGGATTTGGAAAAACCAGAACTGGCGCCGAAACTATCCGGCAGTGGGTGCAACAAGGAACCGCTAAGCGTATTGCCTTGCTAGGACACACCCAAGCTGATGTTCGCAGCGTCATGATAGAAGGTGAAAGCGGACTACTGTCCGTCTTTCCAGAAAACAAACAACCCAAATACTCGCCTGCAACCGGGAAAGTCCTCTGGAGTAATGGAGCCACAGCGAGCAGCTACAGCAGTGATGCCTACGAACACCTTCGAGGTCCTCAGTTCGACGCTGCTTGGGTGGATGAGCTGGCCAAATTCACCTACGCCCAGGAAGCCTGGGATCAACTTTGTCTAACCTTAAGGATAGGCCTACAACCACGGGCTATTGTTACAACCACACCACGCCCGATCCCACTTCTTTTTCAATTAGTAAAATCCCCATCTGTAGCCATAACACGCGGATCTACTTTCGATAACCAGGACAATCTATCACCTCGCTTCTTAGAGCACGTTCGTGAAAATTTCTCCGGCACACGCCTGGGCAACCAAGAACTCTTGGGTGAACTCCATGCAATGCAAGACAACACCCTCTGGCACCCAAAAATGTTTGCCTGCCATCGGGTCGCAACAGCAACTGAATTGACCAGAATCCTGGTAGCCATTGATCCTGCCGCCAGCAACTCAGAATCTAGCAATGAGACAGGTATCATTGTTGCCGGCGAAGGTGTTGACAGGCGCGGCTATGTCTTGGAAGATCTGAGTGGTCGAATGTCACCAACCCAATGGGGAACTGTGGCTATTGATGCCTATAGAAGGCACCAAGCCGAGCAAATCATTGCTGAAGTAAATAACGGAGGCAATATGGTGACACAAGTTCTCAAAACCATTGATGCTGCTGTGGACGTGAAATCTGTATATGCCCAACACAGCAAAACCACCCGCGCGGAACCTATTGCTGCCCTCTATGAACAAGGACGTATTTCCCACGTTGGATCTTTTACCACGCTTGAAGAGCAATTATGCAACTACCAACCGGGCAAAAAAAACTGTGCCTCAGATCGCATGGACGCACTGGTCTGGGCGCTAACCGAACTATTTTTTGGATCCCCAAAGGATGATGCAGTTTCAGCGTTAGTGGTTTCTAGCGTTGATGCTCCACGTATATCTTAGATCAGAAATCAGAGGTCGGAAGTCAGAAGTCAGAGGTCAGAAGTCAGAGGTCAGAGGTCAGAAGTCAGAGGTCAGCGCAGCGTTTCAGCGCGGCGCTGCCTTGCTGACTTCTGACTCTTGTCGTGCTTTTTGTACCATGGCCTTCACCACTTCAAATTCTTCGCGGCTCACAAATCCAAACTCAGCGGCGCGCCGCTCAAGTCTTAGGCAAACCTTGCGTTTTATATCTTGGCGAATCTCAAGGCCAAGACCTAATAACCCCATACCAACTTTGGCTAAATCATCAAAAAGGCGGTGTTTCGTTTGCATAAGCGTTCCTCCACTTTCTAACTGATTATGGCGTGATCCTCCATAAATCACAAGCAAGGGATACGAACAGGAAATAAAAACCTCTCGTTTAATGATAGGCAACAGGTAACTATTCAGTCCACATCGGCCGTCATCCTGAACGCCGCCTAATATTACTAACACTCAAAAAAACTAATCTAAAATCAACACTACTAATCACTGACCTTAGTCTACGAGACGCAAGCATGATGAACAAGCATAACTTTGATATACTTTCTATGCAACAAATGCATTTAAATAAAATTGATACACATCAAGACCTAAGCTCCATTCATCTCTAGATTGAGCAGGTCGGCACATCACTTGACTCTCAATGCCACTTATGCGAAATCATAAACTGACAATTTAATCTCTTGAAAAGGATACCAATCAATGAATACCCCCTCCCCTTTGATGTCAGGAAAAAAAGGTTTGATTATGGGCGTTGCCAACGACAAATCAATTGCTTGGGGCATTTCACAACAGCTGGCCAAACACGGCGCTGAATTAGCCTTTACTTATCAAGGCCCCGTCCTTGAAAAAAGAATCCACCCCCTGGCTGAATCTGTCAATTCATCTGTTGTGTTGCCCTGCGATGTAACAGATGCGCAAAGCATTGAAAACGTCTTTAACACGCTAGAAAATAAATGGGGCAGCCTTGATTTTGTCGTACACGCCATTGCCTTTTCTGACAAAGCAGAACTCAAAGGGCAGTACGTCGATACGACTCGAGACAACTTTTTACGCACCATGGACATATCTTGCTATTCATTTACCCACATTTGTCGACAGGCCTCTAGGCTCATGCCCAATGGAGGCAGTCTCTTGACTCTCACCTATTATGGAGCCGAAAAGGTCATGCCGCATTACAATGTCATGGGTGTGGCCAAAGCCGCCCTTGAGGCTAGTGTACGCTATTTGGCTGCTGATTTGGGCCGGCAAAACATACGTGTCAATGCTGTCTCTGCAGGACCAATTAAAACACTTGCAGCTTCCGGTATTGGTGATTTCCGCTATATCTTGAAATGGAACCAGTACAATTCACCCCTTAAGCGCAATGTCAGATTAGAAGAAGTTGGCTCGGCCGGATTATATCTGTTGAGTGATCTCTCGACAGGCGTCAGCGGTGAAGTCCATCATGTCGACTGTGGGTATCACACCGTTGGTATGAAATCCGTGGATGCTCCCGATATCTCCACTGTCACTTAGAGATGACTTAGGAATGCGAGCGAAATAACTTCCAATTTTATGCGTGGTTCAAAAAATACACGTTTTTGATAACAATACGGTGTCATCAGGGCCGCGCTTTTTGTCCAACATTTTTCCGTAACTCAAAGATTTGGACAAGATGCGCCATCGTGATGAAATTGAATTGCAGATGCGGCGTTTAGGATGACGGCTGTGGAGGATGTCCAAAAGCGCAATTTATGGCCGGGCCGAGTATACTTCGTATCCAAAACTCAGGTTAAAAATAAATCTTTTTATTTCAATAATTTAGTAAGAAATTGAGATAAATTGGCTTTTTCCCATTTTTTGCTATTGATCTTTGATTGCATTTAGCGCTAGGATGCCTGGACGCGACGCGCGGGTCATAGTAATCCCGAGCGCCGCTACCACTGACTGATCCTAACACGATCAAACCAATGGTAGTGACAACATATGCGATTTTGTTCCATTTTGCTAGCACAAACCTGTGTTGGCGAAAGGCTGCTGCTTGGCTGCCTTTTGGGGCTGGGTGTCATGTAGAGTTGCTATGGCTAAGTTTGTGGGGGAGCTCCGGAGCTCTTACTTATGTTGTACATTAGTTTTTTAGTCGCCCGGGTCCCTCTTGCTGTTGATGGCCTTCTGTTGATCAGTTGTGGTTTGTGCAACAACTCTTAGAAGAAGGAGACCCTATATTATGTACTTTTGCAACCACCTCTATCTTGTTGGCCGTCTTGAGGCAAACGTTCAGACCGCCTTTAAGAATAAGCATGAACGATTGGCCACCTTTACCTTACTCACACCTGTTAAGGGCAGTAACAATGAACGTTTCTTCAAATACCGGGTTTCTGTGGAAAATCCATTATTGGCGGAATACGCAGAAAGTTGTTTGATTGCCGGCAAACTGGTATTTGTTTTGGGAAATTTTGAACCTGCTTTGGATGAATCTGGCCCCTCTTGGGTTGTGATCTCTAAAGACTTTGGCATGTTGCATTCTATTGGCTCGCACGTGCATCCTCAGTTTCCAAGCAATTCTTGAACAATAACGCACCTGGCGTTTGCAGCTAGTAACAGATACGCTGGGTGCGGAAACGGTTTTTTAAAGGCATCATATATACTCTCGTGAAATCAAAACCTCTAGTTTAATGATAGCTACCAGCTTGCAGTTTATTTGGGTAAATGAGCACTTCGAACGTATCAGTGCGGCGCTGCCTTGCTGATTTCTGATTTCTGAACTCTGATTTCTGACCTCTGACCTCTGACCACTGCTTTGGCAAAATCACTCGCTGAAAACGGACGCAAATCATCAGCTCCCTCGCCCACGCCAATGGCGTGGATGGGGTAAGGAAATTTCTGCGCCAAACTCACTAACACACCACCTCTGGCGGTGCCATCCAATTTTGTCATCACTAAGCCTGTTAGATCAACGGTTTTGGCAAAGGTTTCCACCTGAGAATGCGCGTTTTGACCAACGGTGGCATCAAGCACCAACAAACAACTGTGCGGAGCACTGGCGTCTACTTTTTTGATGACTCGGGCGATTTTCCCCAACTCTGCCATCAGATCGACCTTGTTTTGCAAGCGCCCTGCCGTATCAATCAATAAAATATCATCACCAGCTTGCTTTGATTGCTCCAGTGCTTGGTAGATCAAACCTGCTGCATCACAGTTGGGCTTGCCTGTGACAACAGGAATTTGAGTGCGCTCGCCCCACTTTTGCAGTTGCTCAACCGCTGCGGCCCTGAAGGTATCGCCGGCAACAAAACGAACCTGATGCCCCTGCCCTTGCCACAGCTTTCCAAGTTTACCCATGGTGGTGGTTTTGCCGCTGCCATTAACCCCAACCAACAAAATCACATAAGGTTTAAGGGCCGCATCCAGCACCAACGGTTTGGCCACAGCTGTGAGCACCTTTTCAATTTCGGCTGCCAACACAGAACGAATTTCATCCTGGCTTACTTCTTGATCAAACCGAGTCTTGGCTAGGGCCTGCGTCACTTTCAATGCTGTTTCAACACCAAGATCAGCCGAGATCAACAGTTCCTCCAGCGCTTCTAAGGCCGCATCATCCAGCTTGCGCTTAGTAACAATGGCTGAAATCCCCTCAGTCAGCTTATTCGATGATCGCTGCAACCCTAACTTAAGTTTTGAAAACCAGCCTTGTTTTGGTTCTTGCGTCATGTGACCTCCTTTAAAATTTGCATTGCTACCAATGTTTTATCCTGAACACTTTTAACATGTACGGGAACAATGGTACCCGGTGCAATGATTTTGTGCGATTCAATCTTTACGGGCAGATAGTTTTCTGCCCGACCTGCATTATCTTTTTCAACTAAAACTTCTCTAACAGTTCCAACCTCTTGTCCAACCTCTTGCTGCAAAAGATCTCGCAACGCCCCCTCACCCAGCGCTCGCAAACGAGCCGCTCGTTGTTTGACAACGCGCCTGGGTACCTGCGGCATGCGAGCTGCTGGCGTACCATCACGCGGGGAAAACGGAAACACATGCATGTAAGTCAGCCCGCATTCGGCAATGATTTGACACGAGCTTTCGTGCATAACCTCTGTTTCGGTAGGAAACCCAGCGATAATATCGGCGCCAAACACCACGCCGGGTCTTAAATCTCGGGCTTTTTTGCAAAAATCAATCACATCCTGGCGCAAATGCCTGCGTTTCATACGTTTGAGAATCATATCGTCTCCGGCCTGCAAACTGATGTGCAAATGTGGCATCAAGCGAGGCTCATCCTTGAGTACTTGCCAAAGATCCTCATCCACCTCAGCCGGATCAATCGATGACAACCGCAAACGCGGCAATTCGGGAACCAGCTTGAAGATACGTTTCACTACTGACCCCAGTCGCGGTGCTCCTGGCAGATCGCTACCATAACCGGTAATATCAACCCCTGTCAGTACCACCTCTTTACAATCGTTTTGCGCTAAGGTTCGAATTTGCTCAATGATGGCTGCCACAGGCACACTGCGATTGTTGCCTCTGCCAAAGGGAATGGAGCAAAACGTGCAGCGATGATCACAGCCATTTTGAATCTCGATAAAGGCGCGTGCCCGGCTTTCAAACCCAGAAATAAGATGATGTGCGGTTTCTTTAACCGTCATAATATCACCCACTTTAACCCTGGGATGTGACGTGACGGCAAAGCTTTGTATGTCCATTTTTTCCGTGTTACCAAGCACGCGATTTACCTCAGGCATGTTCGCATATGTTTCTGGATGAATTTGCGCTCCACAGCCGGTCACAATGATTTCTGCCTCTGGGTGTTCCCGGCGTAATTTGCGAATCGCTTGCCGTCCTTGGCGTTCCGCTTCGTTGGTCACGGCGCAAGTATTGACGATAATGGCATTTTCTAGGCCTTGCGCCTGAGCATGATCCCGCATCACCTGCGATTCATAGGCATTCAATCGGCAGCCAAATGTATGAACTTGAGTTTGCTTTACACTCATCTTGGGTTAAGACACCAATGCATTCAAATTAAACACCCCCTGATAGCTTAACACCGCAGGACCCGTCATCTTTACCATTCCAGACTCATCCACTTCAACCTCAAGCAATCCTCCAGGTTGCTGCACTTGGCATTCGGCATCAACTAGTTTTTGAACCCGGGCTGCCGCCACGGCAGCGCACGCTCCACTGCCGCAAGCCTGAGTGAAACCCACACCGCGTTCCCACACTTTCAAATGGATAAGCTTGGGATGGACAATTTGCACAACGCCTATATTCACAGCTTTGCCAGCTTGATCACGTAGCTCTTGCCAATTCACCTGGTTGCAATCAGAGACAAAATATATTTTATGCGGATTACCAAGCTTGACATCAATGGAGCCAGGGCTTTCCGAGCTTAACACTTCTACCTGCCCCATCTCAACTTGCACGTGATCGGATTTAGTAATATGACACGACAAGTCACCAGCGATCGTTTGCAACGTAAGTTGATCCCTACCTAGTTGTTTGCCCAGCCACCAAGCCACACACCGAGTACCATTACCACAGGCTTCAGCCTCACCACCATTGGCATTGTAAATCCGCAAGAAAGCATCTTTGCCATTTTCGAGCACCAATATTTGGTCACAACCAACGCCCGTGCGCCGATTAGCAATTTTTTGCAAGGCTTGCTGCGTTAACTCTAGAGGTTGCGTGCGACAATCCAGCACAACAAAATCATTACCCAGCCCATGCATTTTTAAAAAATCAATATCCATAGCTTAGTTATACTCTTGAGAAGTAAAAATCTCCAGTTTAATAGTATGGCATACACCACAGCACACGTAGTTGCAAAACGGCCGGAGAGTGATCCAAATCTTTACCCTGCTAGAACCTTAGTTCTCGAGAAACCATAAACGACCAAAAATTTTCCAGATTTTCCATGGTGGAAAGGAGATGTTGCAGATCTTTTTCTTCAATATTATTGCGAGAAAGATTTTGCACGTGGCGTTTAATCATCTCAGATAAGTGATCAAAGAGCTTTAGGCCTTTTTCTGTGAGCCACACTTGTGAAGAGCGCCTGTCGTGTGGAGATTGCTCTTGATGTAGATATCCGTTTTCTACTAATTTTTTTAGGTTATAAGTAACGTTAGAGCCCAGGTAGTAGCCACGGTTGGTGACTTCGCCAACGCTCATCTTGCTTTTGCCAACATTATAGAGAATGAGGCATTGGACGTTGTTGATATCTGTGAATTGATGTCGGTCAACTTCCGCCTTAACAACGTCAAGGAATAGACGGTGGAGGCGTTCGATCAACATAACGATCGTGAAATACTTGTCTTCCATCTTTGTTCCTTTGTCTTTTATAGTTATCCCCTATCTTAAGTAATATTATCACCCTACAGTTGTTAAATTTTAATTAAGATTATGTTTGTATTTTTATATTAGTTATGTTGCATTGATGCTTATATTTTGAGCAAAATTCGGATCAGGCGGTAGAATGAACAATACACCTTCAAATAAATCGATTGCTTTAGCGTTGCAGGGTGGGGGATCCCATGGTGCTTTTACGTGGGGCGTACTGGATGCACTGCTTGAGGATGGTCGTATTGACATAGAAGGTGTGAGTGGCACCAGTGCCGGAGGGATGAACGGGGCCGCATTAATGCAAGGGCTTGTTAAAGGCGGTAAGACGCAAGCACGTAAAGAGCTTAAGCATTTTTGGGAAGGCATGCATGACACTGCTGCCCTCAACCCATTCCACTCATCCCTGTTTACAGGACTTACGGGGACACACAACCTGGGTCATTCGCCTTTTTATCAGGCAATGACCTTAGTGCGGCATACGTTTTCACCTTATGAATTTAATCCACTGAATATGAACATTCTCAAAGATTTTATCGATGAATTTTTTGATTTTTCTATGCTGAGGGATATGCGTAAAGTAAAGTTGTTTTTGTGCGCAACGCACCTTGAAACCGGTAAGCTTAAGATTTTTAAAGGGCGAGACCTTAGCAAGAAGGCTTTATTGGCATCAGCGTGTTTGCCGTTTATTTTTCAAGCCATTGAAATCAAAGGGCAGCATTATTGGGATGGAGGTTATATTGGCAATCCAGCTATGTTCCCGTTGGCTTATAATTGTGCAACTCGAGATATTCTTGTCGTGCAATTAACCCGGGGTCGCCGAAATAAATTGCCCAAGACAGCTGAAGAAATATACAATCGCCACCGTGAAATCACCTATAACTCGTCATTAGTTCGAGAGATGCGTGTGTTGAATTTTATCTCTAAACTTGTTGATCGTGGATCGGTGACTGACAAAAGTATTAAAAGCATGCACATCCATGTCATTCGCAATCGTGAGGTGTTTAGGGATTTGGACCTTTCTAGCGCCATGAATACCGACTGGGGGTTTTTGTTGCACCTTTTTGAGACTGGGCGCGCAACAGCAAAAGATTGGTTGCAAAGTCATTTTGACGATGTGGGAGTACGGACAACAGCCAATTTGGAAGAAGATTTCATTGAATAGTGAATAGCTCTTTCGCATCTTAGTCCCATTCTCTCAATGAACATTCTCTGCTATTCTATCTGGTATGGGTTAAAATAGAGCGGGGAATCACCTTACAATGACCACTATAAAGACGTACGCACTACTGATTGCACTCTTTATTACGAGCTGGAACGGAGCGACCTATGCCTCCGGGGTCATGCAAGCGGCTGAACTGATTGCAAAACCTGTACAAAAGACTGAAGAAGATTTTGATATCGCTAAAGCACAAAAGCAATTCTATGACATCAGCTTGAAATTGTCGACCTCAGAGCGTTCGTATGATACCTATGTTGCAGCCGTCACACAGCTCGAATCCCTCAAAGTTAAAGCACAAATTTGTTTGGAGGAAGCGCAAATAAGTTTGCTTGAAGTCGATGCCCAATTAGATACGCAGATGGCGCTGCAAAAAGAGTCAGCTTCAGCCAGCTCTCAATATTTGCGAGAAAAGCGTGAAGCGCTTTTAGAGAGGGCCTCCGATTGCCACCTCTTTATGGTACGCGTCGACGAAGCCATTCCGATTTACAAAAAATCGATTCAAGAAATGGGACGATCACAGATGCTTGCCCGCGCAACCCCTGTTTGGGATTTTAGTCTTGATCTAATACAAGAATTGCGTGATGTGTCTCAACTGGCAGTACAATTCATAAGCGCTCACATAAAACAGCTTGCACCATGGTCAATAGAGCTCATGACTATGTTACTCTTGGCACTCACCTTGGGATTTGGTCTTTCTAGAAGATGCGCCAAACTGTTGCCAACTCTCTCCAAGAAAAATCACTTCACATATTCCTTTATGGCCACATTGGGCAAAAGTCCTCTCTCCTTTGGGATCATTGTCCTGGGTGTTTTTATCGTTGGTTTATCACTGGCTTTAGGGATGCCACCTTATCTCAAAGATGCAGGTGCCGTTCTCTTACTGCTCGCCCTCTACACTGTATTCTTAAAGATGCTCTTTGTGCCAACTGCAAAGCAACCAGCTTTTGTTCAGGTAGACCCACATTTGGGAAGAGTCCTGTTTGGAAAAGGTTTGATTCATGCGATTGTCTTAACGTTTGGAGCGATTGGAATCGGCATCGCTGAAGTCACTGAACTTCCCACGCAGGTGCATGACTTTGTACATATGGTTTGCATGCTGACAATTGTGTTGGCATCAACTTGGTTTGCCGGAGCATTGATACATCTAAAAGCTGTACAAATTCGGCCTCCCCTGGACTCTGTGCTTAAGGGATGTCTCATACTGTTAACCCTTACGCTGGTGTTTCTTGAAGTGATCGGGTATCAGATTTTAGCAGTTTATATCCTAAAATCCCTATTCGCCTCAGCTGTAACGTTGGTGCTGTTTACGATCGCGTTTTATTTTTTCTCAAACTTGCTGCGCTCACTCCTTGCAGTGAGGTTTTTTACCTCCAAACCTTTAAAACACTACTTAGGCATTAAAGCCGGTGTGGTATTTTGGGAGGGCATTTTGCTGCTATATCTTTGTTATGCCCTGCTCCTTTACGCTCTGACGTTGACCATTTTGCTGTCATGGCAGCTTCCTTATTTTCTCGTGTTTGAGCTTACCAGCGGAGCCATTTACGGTTTTACTTTTGCCGACATCACATTGGTTCCTCTCAAGCTTGTGATTGCAGTCTTTCTGTTTGCCCTTTTTAACATTGCCGGACGCTTCGTTTCGACCTATGTGTTACATCAAGTGCAAAAAACCCATGAAATGCGCACCCAAACAGCATTGGGCTCGATCATTCGCTATATCAGTTTTGTAATTGCCTTATTTTTAGCTCTCTTCATTGTACAAGTTGATCTCAGCGGAATCGCCCTTATTATAGGCGCCCTTTCGGTGGGCATTGGTTTAGGATTGAGAGATATCGTCAATAATTTTATCTCGGGAGTCATTTTGCTTGTTGAAAAACCAATCAAGCAGGGCGATCAGATCACGGTTGAAGACGTGCAAGGATACGTCAAGAAAATCGGGCTTCGCTCGACGTGCATAGCGACAGATGAACAGACTGATATCATCGTTCCCAATGCAAATATCATTTCCAACCCAGTGACCAATTTTATGTTTGCCCACAAGTATTGGTGTGTCAAGTGTACAGTTAACGTTGCCCATGGCAACGATCCAGACAAAATTCAACGAATCCTGCTGGATCTGGCCAAACAACACCCACAAGTGATTCAAAATCCTCCCAACCAACCCAAGGTAAATTTGCTGAGCCTTGAAGACAAACAAATGAAGTTTGAACTACGCTGCATCATCCGCGATGCGAGCAAAAATCAGGATGTCACCAGTGATTTGAACTTCGCCATTGAAAAGGCTTTTCGCGAACAAAAAATTCAAGTGTAAAAGGCGACATCATTCCAAGATTTAAACAGTGCACCTTCGAATATCAGGTACCGCCGAATATCAAATACCGCTATAACCAAGGCTTGCACGCACTTTTTCCCGCAAAGGCTTGATTTTTAATAAAATTAATATAAAATGCCACATATATTAGTTAGAGTACACCGGAAGCGTGGTTTTTTTTGAGTGCGGTGTTGCATCAAATTGTCCGATAACCATTAGGAGGTATGAAGATTAATATGTCGAGTTCATCAACAGCATCAACCACACCGCAACCCGAGTTTGGTAAGATCCGAGCGGCCTTGTGGCCCATTCATAATGACGAGCTAAAAAAGTTTCTACCCATGGGGCTGATTCTGTTTTGCACCTTGTTCATCTACACCATGTTGCGAGATACCAAAGACACACTTGTTGTGACCGCAGAAGATGGTGGAGCAGCAATGATCCCGTTCTTAAAACTTGGAGTTACCCTACCTGCAGCTGTTTTTTTCGTTGTGCTCTATAGCAAACTTTCTAATGTGCTGAGCCGAGAAAAACTATTCTATTCGGTTGTCACCGGCTTTTTACTGTTCTTTGGATTGTTTGCGCTTTGGTTTTACCCGAATCGTGCAACCCTACACCCAGATCCAGTATATATTCAAGGGCTAAAGGATGCAGCCCCCAACTTTCAGCATTGGTTTTCAGTTGCCGGTTTGTGGTCCTATTCTGCCTTTTACGTACTTTCTGAACTTTGGGGAACCGTGATGATCACTCTATTGTTCTGGCAGTTTGCCAACGAGGTCACACGCACCATAGAAGCCAAGCGATTTTATGGCTTTTTTGGTTTGATTGCTAACTTCTCCCTGATTGCTTCAGGTTTTACCATCAAGCTCATGTCCGACATTCGCAATAGTTACCCTGATGATGTTGATGCCTGGGGTATTTCTATCAACTATATGATGAGTGCTGTTGTGGTGGTTGGAATTGCTATGATGGCCATCTACCGATGGATGAATGCCAATGTTTTAACTGACCCGCGCTATTATGATGCTGCCGAAAGCTCTGGCAAAACAAAAAGCAAAAAGCCTAAGCTATCAATCATTGAAAGCTTCAAATATGTGTTTAGCTCCAAATATTTGGGCTTCATCGCTATCCTTGTTATTGGCTATGGGTTGTGCATTAACTTGGTTGAAATTGTTTGGAAAAGTCAGCTAAAACTACAATATCCCAACTCAAATGATTACAGTGCCTTTATGGGGAAATTCTCTGCCACAACTGGTATTGTAACCATTGTAATGATTATGATGTTCAAAGGTGTGGTACGCCGTTTTGGTTGGTTTACCGGAGCCATTATCACGCCAGCTATGCTGATCGTTACATCCTTGGCTTTCTTTGGCTTTGTCATCTTTAGTGAATACACTTCCAGCTGGGCATCAGTGTTTGGTACAACACCACTGATGCTGGCAGTTTTATTTGGCGCAGCGCAAAACATCTCCAGTAAGGGCACAAAATACGCATTGTTCGACCCAACCACACAGATGTCTTATATACCACTAGACCAAGAACTAAAGGTCAAGGGTAAGGCCGCTGTTGATGTTGTAGGATCTCGTCTTGGTAAAGCCGGAGGCGGCCTGGTAGCAGGAGGACTGCTGATGATCACAGCAGCAGCTGACGTGCTAACAGTTGCACCCATTTTAGCTGTTTTTGTCACAGCCATGATCCTTCTCTGGATGTATGCCGTAGGGGGCCTCAACAAACTCTACAATGGCTTAATTGCAGCACAAGAAGCGGACGACGCCAAGGCACCTACAACAAAGGCTGGAAAAAAGCCAACAAAAGCTGCTGCTTGAACTTTTATTTTTTTGGTGGATGTCATCCAACCGAAGCTTTAGCTTAAAGTTGGATGACGGCCCCTTCTGTGCGACGCATGCAATCTTCCCAGTTTTGTTGCGTTTGTCCTGAAATTTTTCCTTGAAAAACCTGACACGTTTGCATAGGCTGCAAGAGTCCGAATGGCTGACTTCCCGCAAAATCCGCCATAATTAAAATGGCGTTATCGAGGGATAAGCTACAGCTTTTGGGGGAAACTTGATTTTTTTAATTTGTAGGAGTCTGGGAAATGGAAAATAAAATCGATCTGATGAAGATGATCAATTTTGCCAATAATCTTGAAGGAGACGAGCAAGAGTTCTATGTTTCAACCATGGAATCTTTCGAAAAAACCCTAATGTCGATTGCTTTCGACCCTAGGGGGAACGTAACGGCTGAATACGTTGCAAAACGTTTGCAGAAAAGCCAAATAGCCCACTTGAATCTGGTGACCTTAGAAGCCTTTATGACAGGGGAATACGTACACCCCAAAAGCAACGAACTTTGGAACGCAATGGATGTTTTTCTTGAAAGATGTGACGATACTCTAACGGAGTATGAAAAGAAATATTTTGAAGGCCTACGCTTGGCACAAATGAGTATCTACGAGATTATAGACGTTGAAGACGGTCAATCGCTGACAGTGCGTGATCTGGTTGCAGACGGGAATCCAACTTTTGTTGTGCAAGAATCAGAACCGTCGATATCTTTGCCCAAGTGGAGCCTGATAGGTACCAAACTGGTTCGCATTGGCGATGAAATCCGTACTCGATCTGCTATCCTACAGTTCGATCGCCAACATGTTGACAGAGCTCTCACGTCGCTTAAGGCAAGCAAGGCACTACTCGAAAGTGGACTTGGTTCTTTGGATAACAAAACTCTCCAAAAAACTCTCAGAGAAACACAAACCAATTTGGTTACAGCGGTATGGGTGAATGGTTGTGTTCCTCCACCTAAGTCTAGAACCTACCTTAATAGAGATGGAGAAAAGCTAAAACATTGCAAACATACCTTCCCATTAAAAGCAACAAAGGCAGCTGTTGCTAAGCGTCTAAATGAAATTGAGGAATTGCAAAATGGCGAGGACGATAAATGGGTCTGGCTTATACCAATGACAAATGAAAGTACAAAAGAAAACACAAAAAAAGATACACGCCAAGAAAATACCGATGAACAACAATTCGTTCAATTACACGCAGGCATGCAACTCAAGAATGATATGCTAATTGTAGAAACTCTCTCAGAGCAACGTGCTACCCAAATTGAATTCCTTTTGAAGGAAAACTTAGAGGATATGGTGGGGGAACCAACCCTTGAGCTTCAAGATATAGATGAAGCACAAACTTCTAAGGATTTTGTCAAACAAAAAGAGCAAAAATTTTCCCCGGAAAATGTCAAGGAATTGAGCGAAATGATCGACGGGTATTGCAAAATATGGCTCAGCAATAAAACTCCAAACCTGAATAACCTTTCTCCTAGAGAAGCCGTCAAAACCCCAGAAGGTAGACGAAAAGTGATCTCCCTTTTGAAAAGTTTAGAAATTTCGTTTAATGAAACCTTCAAACATCAAAAGGATTATACTTATAACTCTGACTGGCTTTTTGAGGATTTGGGAATCAAGGCAAGTGAACTGTAGCTATATTTACTTGGCATGCACAAAGATGACGGCCCGTGGGCAGAAAGTGCAGTTATCTCTTATCCAAAACTCAGGGTAACTATTTAGTTCACTTCGATCGTCATCCCGGGCTTGATCCGGGACAGGATCCCATTATTTTTTGCCAATCATAAAAAAGGTATCCTGGATGACGGCCGTGTGAGCTGAATGGTTACCACTCAGGTTAATTAAAATTTTAATTAAAAAATATCAAGACTTTCTTCTTTTTTTGTTATATAATCCCTCT
>JBDLIP010000004.1 GCA_039714795.1 Pseudomonadota bacterium
AACCACGTGATGCGGTCTGGAAAGGCTTTTGTCTGAGTCGGTTACAAGCTCAAAACTCATGATGCGAATGTGGTTAGGCGTGAAATAAACACGTGGATCATCCGCTATTTTGCCAATTAGGTTAACTCTATTCAATAAACGCATAGTTCTTTCTCCTTCTCCTTAGGGCTTTATTATAAACGCCTCGGGGAACAATTGTTCCCCGGGACTGGCCGTAACGAAAAGCACCACGCACCCCAATGACATAGCTACATAAATACTCAAGTCCTGGGAGGCCACCGTCTGCGTCGCAGACTTTTGCCACAAGAATACGCGAAATAAGCAAACTTGTGGCACACAGCGGCGCTTTTGGTGGTAAATAGGGACGAGATATAGTATGCTGGCGTCAGCCATCGGTTGATCTCCTAACGGTTAAGATCGATTGTGGTTAGTGGCGCTGTGGGTGTTTCTGGCACCCGTTGCGTCACGACTTAACATCCAGGCTAGCGCAAATTTCTTGGTAAGGCAACAGTAAATTTAATTTAATTTCTATGTAATTCGTTGAGAATATTATGCGTGATATGCATAGGTGCCCATTATACCCATCCCGGGCATAAATTGCACTTCCAGCTAACGCCGCATTACACGCACCCACAACCATTGCCAAATGACTCGGTACAGCCGGTCGTATTCTTGTTTCCAAACCCGGTAATTCTCGCGAGCCATTAAAGCGCAGGGTGTCACAACCAGGGTCAATGTGGAAGCAAACAACACCCCAAATACGATGGCTGTGGCTAGCTGTACCCACCATTGGGTTGCTGGAGACCCATAAGTGATGCTGCGGTTTAGAAAGTCGATGTTGAGCCCCAACATGATTGGTAGCAATCCTAAAATAGTTGTTAGTTTGGTGAGGATAACTGGCCTTAGGCGCTGAGCACCGGTCAGCAAAATTGCATCTCGCACATTTTTCATGCGCACTTTTAGATGATCAAAGGTATCAAGCAGAATGATGTTATTGCTAACGATAATTCCAGAAAGGGCAATAATACCAATGCCGCCCATGACGATACTATAAGTTTGGCGCATGATGATTAAGCCTATGAAGACTCCAAACGTGGACATCACCACTGAACTTAAAATCAATACCATACTGAAGAAACTGTTAAACTGAGTAACCAAGATAATGGCAATGGAAAAAATGGCGATAGCAAAAGCTTTGATCAAAAAGCTTCCTGTCTCTTTTTTGTCTTCTTCTTCTCCCTTAAATGCAACATTGACTGCTGGGTCGATTTGGGTTTTGCGGATCCAAGCTGCAATCTCTTGAACCTTATCATCAGTGAGTACGCCAGGGGCGACATCTGCTTCAACCGAAATAGAGCGCTTACTGTTGGTGCGGTTTAAAACACTCACTCTTGATTGGGGTGCAAGAGTCATAAATGTGCTAATGGGGACTAAGCCTTTGCTGGTTTTCACCCGGAGTTTTTTAAGCTGCTCGAGAGTGCGAAATTCTTTAGGAAACCGCACTACAATATCCACTTCATCTCGGCTGTCGTCGGGCCTAAATGAGTCAATTTTTAGGCCTGCGGTAATCAACTGAATTGTTTGACCAATTAGGGTCACATCAGCTCCAAACTTGGCCGCCTGTGCGCGATCGATTTTGATTTCCCAATCAATTCCCGGAATGGATCCTGTGTCATCGACATTGATGAGGCCGGGTAGGGAATCCACATATGTCTTAAGCTTTTTAACTTCAATATCTAACTTTTCTGGAAAACGCGAAGAGAGTTGGATTTGAATATTTTTATCAGCAGGGGGGCCTGGTTTGTTCTTGCGAATCTCGACAATAATTCCGGGGATCGAACCCACGCGCTCATTGACTTCTTGAATAATTTTATCTGCTGTGCGGCGCTGTTGCCAATCGACAAACTCGAGAGTGATTGTCCCAATTACATCCTGTGGCAAGGGGGGGCCTGTGCGTCCGACTTGTCGGCCCACATCCGAATTGGTGTAAATGGATTGCAGTTCTTGCATATCCAGCAATTTATTCTCGACTTTTTGCACCAGCCTATCTCGCTCAGCAACAGATAGGTTTCCTCTGGCATGAACCATAACCAGTGCTGTTGGTGGTTCGATATTGGGAAAGAACTCGATACCTTTACCAAATATTTTGTATAAAATGAAAACACTGACAAGAGCTGCCAAAGCTCCTAGCAAAATGGTTTTAGGCCTGTCGAGGGCGTAATCTAAGGTACGTACATACCAACCCGTTAAGCCTTGCTGGAATTCGGATAAACCTGACATCTTAGGTTTATTCGGCTTTTCTTCTGCCTGAGCCCGGCCAATGAGACTCCCGATGGTGGGGACAAAAACCAGCGCCATCAGTATAGAAGCGGTTAAGGTTGCAATTAATGTGAGCGGCAGAAATCTCATGAATTTACCGATAACACCGGGCCAGAACAAAAGCGGGAAAAACACGACTAGGATTGTTGTTATAGAGGTAATTACCGGCCATGCCATACGTTTGGCCGCTTGGGCGTAAGCCTCTTTTCGACCAGCACCTTCTGCCATATGCCGATCAGCATATTCAACCACAATAATTGCCCCATCAACCAACATGCCAACGGCTAAAATTAGGCTAAACAGCACCACTGTATTGAGCGTGAGTCCTAACAACTGGAGGGTGAAAATCCCCATCAGAAATGATCCAGGAACCGCCAATCCCACAAGCCAAGCTGAGCTCCAACCCAGTGATCGAACAATCACCAACATGACCAGTAGTACTGCAATAATCAAGCTATTTTGTAAATCAGCGAGCATATCCCGGATACGCCCAGATTCGTCTTGGGAAAAATTTACCTGAATTTGGGCTGGCCAATTTTCTTTCTCTTCAGCAACGACTTTGCGAACCCCCTCGATGGTTTCGATAATGTTTTGACCTGTGCGTTTAATTACTTCAAGGGCAACTGCCGGCGTACCTCGATCTCTGGCATAGCCGGTCGGATCTTTAAATGTGCGGCGCAGATCAGCAACATCGGAAAATTTTACAACCGCGTCGTCCTCACTCTTGAGCGGAAGATCCAGTAAATCTTGGCTGGTTTGTAAAAGCCCGGGCACCTTAATGGCCATCCGACCCAAGCCGGTGTCTAAGGTACCGGCCGAAATCAGCTGATTATTTTTGCGCACAAAGCCAATGGTTTCTTCAAATGAAAATCCATACCCTTCCAGCCGAATGGGATCAATTAGGATTTCCACCACTTCATCCCGGTCACCAACCACATTGACTTGGAGCACGCTGGGAACATTCTCTTCGATTTCATCTCGTAAATCTCGCGCCAATTTGTAAAGACTACGCTGTGGTACTTGGCCTGACAGACTAATCACAAGAACGGGAAACAAAGAAACATTGACCTCATGAATTGTAGGATCGTCTGTATCTGTGGGTAGATCTGGCTTGGCTTCATCTACCTTGTCTCTGACGTCAGCTTTGGCTTTATCAGCATTAAATCCAGCTATGAACTCAAGCAGGATATTGCCACCTCCCTCATGTGCGGTGGCTTTCATCTCTTTAACACCTTCGATGCCGCGCAATTTTTGCTCCAGAGGTCGAATCAGAAGCCTTTCGGCATCTTCAGGGGATATTCCCTCATGATGCAATGAGATATAAATAATAGGAATCTGCACATCCGGCATTGATTCTTTGGGAATGCTGATATAAGCACTCCAGCCAGCGATAATCAAAAGAACAAAAACAGAGACAACGGTGCGAGAGTACCGCAGTGCCAGATCAATCAGGGTGTTCATTCTGGTACCGCAACAACCTTTTGCCCATGGGTGATAAAGTCATGGCCTGTGGTCACCAGCCTTATGCTTTCTGGCAATCCGGTGACCCAGAGCCCATCGCCATCATGACCGATCACCTTAATTGGGTGGAATTGCACAAGGGATTGAGCATTCACGCTTTTAACTCCCACTTGTCCGGCATCATTAAGCGAGAGAATCGCAGGAGATACCTTATGTGCTAACACCTGTTTGACAGGGATATAAACTTCAGCAGTCAAGCCATCGCGGATTTGATAGCCGGGATTTGCAAAAGCTAGTTCTACCGGGAAAGTGCGCGTGCCTGCTTCAGCCACAGACCCCACGAATGTCACCACGCCTTTAACTGTTTCTCCTGAGGCCAGACGAATGCGACTAGTGGTCTCCAGGTTGATGTGGCCTACGTCTTGTTCGGAAACACTGGCTACAACTTTTAACGGGTCGAGCTCCACGACCATCGCCAACTTGTCGCCGACGATGACATAATCGCCGACTTCAACGTAGCGATCGGCTAGAATGCCTGAAAAAGGCGCTAGGATTTTGGTGTTTTTTAAATCGGTACGAATACGGGCCAGCTCAGCTTCTGCTTCCCGCAATTGAGCTTCTGCTTGTGCCAGCTGTGTTTTTGAGCGAAATTTTTTGATTCCTAACTTTGTCGCTGCATCGAATTCGAGTTGGCGTTGATCTAAAAGCGCTTGTCCTTGTTTGAGAAGCTCAAGGCGTTCTTCTGGATCAATCAATAAAATTTCTTGGCTTTGGATCACTCTCGCACCCTTCATTACCTCAATGGAGGCTACCGGTCCAGGGACTTCAGCACGCAAGGTTACCGAGCGATTGGCCTGAGTGTGACCGCGCAACACCAGTTCTGATACTCTCTGTACGGCTTTTGAAGAGCGTACCGCAACACGCACGAGAGCGGGAGCCTTGGTTTGTTCAGTATGTCTACCTTTGAATAAACCGCTGGCAAACCACAACAAGAGCAGTAATCCAATGCTGCCACCAATGATGTAACGTTGGTTGAGTTTGTGGATCATAATGGTTGTAGGATATCAGAAAATCCGTCATCTAAAAAGCTCGCACATAATCGACATATGTCAATTATGTGCGAGTTGCAATATCGTTTCAATTCGCACATAATTGACATATGTCAATTATGTGCGAGGTTAATAATGCAAACATTCGTGGGACGGCAAAGAGAGCTGCAGAGATTAAAAGATCTTCAGGATGCTCCGCGCCCTATTCTTGCAGTTATAAAAGGGAGAAGACGAATTGGAAAAAGCAGTCTAGCACAAGAGTTTGGCAAAGATTATACATTTTTTGAATTTTCAGGGGTTGCACCTAATGATAATGTCAATGCTCAAGATCAATTGGATGAGTTTGCAAGCCAACTATGCACTCGTCTGAACCTCTCTCCAGTGACTTTTAAAAATTGGAATGACGCTTTTGCTTTCCTCACCCAGTATCTTACACAAGATCCAACGGTACTCCTCTTTGACGAAATTTCATGGATGGGCTCTAAGGACCCTACTTTTGTCCCCAGGATCAAGAATTGGTGGGATATGACATTACAAGCCTATCCCCATCTTACTCTTATTCTTTGCGGTTCTATCTCTTCATGGATTGAAAAGAATATTCTGAACAGTACAGCACTATTTGGAAGAATTTCTCTTGAAATTGATCTTGATGAGCTTTCCTTTGCCAATTCACGCAGGCTTTTGCAACAAATAGGTGCTCAATATTCACACGAAGAAATTCTCAAAATTCTATCCATTACAGGCGGAGTTCCGTGGTATCTTGAACAAATCGATCCTAAATTCACTGCAAATGAGAATATAAAACGATTATGCTTTGAACCAGGAGGCTTGTTCATTCGTGAATTTAATCGAATTTTTCATGACCTTTTTGAGCCGAGAAACCCAATTTATAAAGAAATTGTCCACCATCTTGCAGGTGGAATGAAGACCCTTACACAATTACGCAGTGGCACCCACTATTCCCATAGCGGTTCTTTTAGTGAATATCTTAAGATTTTATGCTCAGCAGGTTACATCACAGAACATCAAAATTGGTCTTTAAAAACAGGCAGCATGGGTAGACGCAATTTATACCGCTTAAGCGATAACTATATACGCTTTTACATAAAATATATTGAACCCAATCTTGCTAAAATTAACAGTCAACGTTTCAAACACACATCCCTAAGCACCTTACCTGGATGGGAAACCATGATGGGACTTCAGGTGGAAAATCTTATTCTCAAAAACCGACACCTTATTCTGAAAAAGTTGGGAATACCGCCACACGATATTGTCAATGACAATCCTTATATCCAACATCCTACAAAGAGACAGCGAGGGTGCCAAATTGACTACTTGATACAAACCCACACCAACAATCTATACGTCTGCGAATTTAAATTTCGACGCAAAGAAATCAAAAGTGATGTCATCGATAGTATGCAGGAAAAAATCAAGCGATTTGTTGTACCCAAAGGCTTTGCTATCAGCCCCGTACTTATCCACTCCGGAGGAGTCTCTGATGCTGTTTATGATCGACGATACTTTTACCGCATTATTGATATAACTGATTTTTGGGAGCCTTGTTCGGCTGGCTGAAAATCACCTCGTTTTGGATAATAGGGCTTTCTACCTACGGTCCGTCATAAATCCCTTCGCCACCACATACATTTCAGAAGAATCAGACCGCGTTGCAGCTGGTTTGAACAACTTTACAGTTTTGAAGTGCTTACGTAAATTAGACATAAATTCTTGTTCACTGCGACCTTGCCAGATTTTGACAACAAAATCACCGCCGCTTACAAGAATCTCTTTGGTAAAATCAAATGCTGCTTCGGAGAGGGCCATAATGCGGTCGTGGTCGGTGCTCTTGTGGCCAACAGTTGAGGGAGCCATGTCGCTTAGAATAAGATCCGGAAATTGACGTTTCAAGGCCCTGCATATTTTTTCTGGGGCATCCTCATCCCAAAAGTCCATACACAGAAAATTGACGGATGCAAGTGCATCCATTTCAAGAAGGTCTACAGCAACAATTTGTCCATTTCCTATATACTGTGTTGCCACCTGACTCCAGCTTCCTGGTGCAGCACCCAGATCAAGAATTCGTTGCCCTTTTTTAAACAGATTGGTTTTTTCATGTAGCTCTATGAGTTTGAAGGCGGCTCTTGACCTGTACCCGGCTTCACGAGCCTTGTTGACGTACACATCATTCAGCTGGCGTCTCAGCCAACGTTGCGAGGACGGCTTGTGTTTGCGGGCATTGCGCAACTCTACTGAGAGAAAGCGGGAATTGCGTTTGGCTTTATGTTGTGCAGACTGAGGCATGAGTTATTTTTTTGTCTATGACACTTGCGTTATTTTAGATTGTTTTAGCTGTTGCTCGCGAAGGGCGTGCAAAATGCCATCGCGCACTCCTCTATCTGCAACCTTTAAGTCTTTAACCGGCCAGCAATCACAAATCCCCTCCAGGATGGCCATGCCACCAATGATGAGATCACTGCGACTGGGCCCAATGCATGCGTGTTGAGCGAGTTGTCGCGGCGTCATATCGGCAAGCTTCTTGCCAATTTCGTGTATGCGCATCAAAGGAATCAAGGTTCCATCAACCTGAAAACGGTCATAAACAGGAAGGTCTAGATGGATGGCAGTCACTGTTGTGGTCGTTCCAGATGTGCCAATCATTTGCACATTGTGTTCACCAACTAGCGCTGTAATTTCCTGATAACGTGATAGCTGGTGTAACTCTTTCTGGATGCGCTCGCGAATATCGGTGTAAAAAATCGATGGGCTTCCACCTGCTGCTTCCACGACATTGACAACCCCAAAGGGAACCGACATCCAGTCCTGTACCTTTGGGGGATTGTTATGCTCCACTTTCGCCCACATGACTTCTGTGCTACAGCCTCCAATATCAAAAGCCAGGAGGTAAGGAGTGGCAGGATCAATATGCATGTTGCATCCCAAAAGCGCTAGTTGCCCTTCCTCGAATTCGGGAATAATTTCCAATTCGATCCCGGTTTCAAAAGTGACACGTCTCAAAAATTCTTGTGCATTTTTAGCTTGGCGACACGCTTCTGTTGCAACACTGCGCAAACCCACAATATTGTATTTCTGTAGTTTTCGCGCACAGTCCTTAATAGCCTGAATGGAACGGTCCATGCCTTCTGTTGACAGCAAACCCGTGTCACGAACGCCTGCACCTAAACGTACCACGCGTGCCAGCGAGTCCACCACTTTGTGGCTTTTTCCGTCATCTTCTAGTCGTGCAATCAAAATCCGACAAGTATGGCTTCCAAGATCGATCGCAGCCACATGTGGTTCATCCTGCAAATGGCTTATCATAAAACTATTCTACTCTCTTTTGAGATTCGATGATCTCTTTGAACCGTTGGTGTTATATGTAAGTACATAACACCTTTTGGCAGAAATTCCCAATTATTATCCACAAATCAGAAGTCAGCAAGATAGCACCGCGCCGGAATGCTGCGCAGATATCCTGAACTAACGGGGAACCGATTTCTGATTTCTGAATTACTGATTTTGCGGGCGATTGTATCGTCCCAGGAGTTCAGTTTCTCCAATAATGTGACCTTCCATCGTTTGTTCAAGTTCTTGTTTAGTTACGCCATCGACTAACTTTAACATTATATCTAGGGCATACAACTTAAAAAAGTACCGATGTTCTTTATCGGGCGGGCAGGGCCCACCATACCCAGTTTTATTCCAGCTGTTTGTCCCTTCTTGAACGCCAGCAGGTAATTTGCTGACTCCTTCGAGCAGTCCAGTGGTATTTGGCGGAATGTTGAATAAAATCCAGTGATCCCATGTTCCCATCGGTGCATCTGGATCATCCATAATCAGAGCAAGCGACTTGGTTCCAGCAGGAATATCTTGCCAGTGCAGAGCTGGTGATCGATCCCCTCCGTCACAGGTGAAAACCTCTGGAATAAATCCATTATGTTCAAATGCCGGTGAGCGAAGCGTAAATCCCATATCAGTCCCTTTAAGTTCTACGACTGTGATAAAACACAGTACAACTGTTTTAATTATCCTCCACGTCATTGTACCATCATGAAGCATATGGGCGTAAGCTGTCAATAGTTTACCTGCTGTCGCAATACGCAAATGTCGGCAAAGCTGGATTTTATAAATACATTCGTGTTAAAAGTGACGGATGATGTTATGCAACTGTGCGATTTCCTTAATGCTGTGTTTGCAAAGGGCAAACCCATGTTATTAGCAATTGACGCTGGTAATACGACGGTTTGTTTTGCGGTACTTGAGCTTGTAGCGGATCCCGTGATAAAGGTGCAATGGCATACCTATACAAGTGAAAAAAGGACCTCTGATGAGTGGGGTGCTTGGCTTGTTTCTATGTTGGGTCATGCTGGTTTGAGCATTAAGGATATTAAAGGCTGTATCATTGCGTGTGTGGTTCCTGATATTTTGGAAGATCTGAAAGATCTGTGTATGAAGTATTTTTGCGCAAATCCTATGGTGGTAGGTGATACAGGGGTGGCGTTAAATATTGAAATCAAAACCGATAACCCACCAGAAGTTGGGGCAGATTTATTGTCTGCCGCAGTTGCTGCTGGGAAACTTTATCAACCGCCGCTTTTTGTATTAAGTATGGGAACAGCAACGACTTTGAGTTTGGTAGATGAAGGGGGAGTTTTTGCTGGTGTAGCCATTGCACCAGGCATTGATTTGGCGATTGCTGCCCTTTCCAAAGGGGCTGCAAACTTACCGCCGGTTTGTTTTAAGCGTCCTAAAAAAGTGATAGAAACCGCGACTGTCCCTTGTATCCAGGCGGGCATCTATTGGGGGATGATAGGATTGGTTAAGGGGCTAATTTTTAGGGCTCAGCAAGAATTTAAAGGGCCTGATTTGCCAGTTATTGCCACAGGCGGATATGCTCGTATGATTATAAAAGAAATGTCAAGCGCGATAGAACTAGATTCCGATTTGGTTTTGAAAGGTTTACAGATAATACATCGATATAATCAATCCAATTCGCAGTCAAAAACGATTAGAGTTGTAGCATAAGGATAATGTTAAGGATAATTTTATGACCAAAGTAAAAGGTGGATTACATTTTTTGCCCCTTGGGGGATCAGGTGAGATTGGGATGAACCTCAATCTGTATGAGTACGAAGGTAAGTGGCTCATGGTCGATTGCGGGGTTACCTTTGGTAATAAGCTCGGAATCGATGTCATTATGCCGGATACTGAATTTATCGAGAAATATCGAGGTAAAATATTAGGGCTGGTTCTGACACACGGTCACGAAGACCATATTGGTGCTGTTCCTTATTTGTGGAAACGTTTGCTATGTCCTATGTATGCCACCCCTTTTACCGCAGTGCTTGTCCGCGGTAAATTGCGTGAGGCAGGCTTGCTTGATGCAGCTGCATTGGTTGAAGTGCCCATCGGCGGTGACGTGCAATTGGGACCGTTTGACGTTGAGTTTATCACTTTGACGCACTCCATCCCTGAACCCAATGCCTTAGCGATTAAAACCCCTGTAGGAACTGTGATTCACACCGGAGACTGGAAGCTAGATCCACAACCGTTGATAGGTGAGGCAGCAGATGAAAAACGTCTGCGTGAGCTTGGGGACGAAGGTGTGCTTGCTCTCGTGTGTGATTCTACCAATGTTTTTGTTGAAGGACGCACCGCATCTGAATCAGAAGTTCGCCAAAATATTATTGATTTGGTCAAGAAACAAAAAAATCGTGTTGCTATTGGTTTGTTTGCTAGTAATGTGGCTCGCTTAGAGACCTGTTTGCTGGCAGCCAAAGCCAGTAAACGCCATGTTGCTCTGTTAGGGCGATCATTGCACCGCATGTACCGGGCAGCTCGAGAAAGTGGTTACTTGCTAAATACGCCTGATTTAGTTGAGGCAGAGCATGCCATGAGCTTGCCGCGCAACAAGTGCTTGTTTTTGTGTACTGGAAGTCAGGGAGAGTCTCGTGCAGCATTAACTCGCATAGCCAATAAAAAGCACCAGAGTGTACTTTTAAAGGCCAAAGATACAGTGATTTTTTCGTCGCGTCAGATTCCTGGAAATGAAACGGCAATTGGTGCATTGCAGAATGCACTGCAAAGCCAGGGTATTGAAGTGATTGGTAGCAGGGACGAATTTATCCATGTGTCAGGTCACCCTGCTCGAGATGAATTGCGGGATATGTATGAATTGATTCGCCCGCAGATTTTGGTTCCCGTGCATGGTGAGCAAATTCATATGCGTGAACAGGCGGAACTTGGAAAACAATTAGGTATTCCCAAGGCTATAGTTCCCTTTAATGGTAGCTTGATTCATCTCTCCCCAGATAACCCAAAAATTATCAAAGAGGTTCACAATGGCCGTTTAGGATATGACGGTAATCGAGTGGTGCCTTTTGATTGCCAGCACATCAGTGATCGTTCTTATCTTAGCCAAGAGGGTATTGTATTTTTGACTATGGTTATTAATGATGCTGGAGAGGTCGACCAACCATCCTTATCTTTTGTGGGACTGGCTGCAAACAAGGAAGAAGAGGGGCTTCTAACCCATGGGGTGTTGACGGAGATAGCTTATTTTATCGAAAACGAGCCCCCTTCGTCCTGGCAAAATGACGCTATTGTGCAAGAGTTTTGCTCAATAGCAGTGCGCCGGACGGTGCGAAAAGTGTGTGGGCGTAAGCCCATGATTGTAGTGCATATCATTCGATGACGTTGTTTACCGGATCAATTGCCTACATTCTGATCTGGTGGTTGGTTTTGTTTACGGTACTACCGTGGGGAATAAAACCTGCTGTAACACCTGAAGCTGGCTTTGATCCAGGTGCTCCTGAAAATCCCAGAGTGTTGTTGAAGTGTGCCGTGACAACCGTGATTGCAGGTGTGGTGTGGTTTTTGGTGTATTTGTTGGTTTAGGATAACTTGGATCTTATACTGATACGCTCGAAGTGCTCATTTACCCAGGTAAACTGGGAGCTGGCAGCCATCATTAAACTAGAGGTTTGCATTTCTCGTGGGTATATATACTCTTGCTGAATCAAAATAATCTGCATGAGGTAGCCCTGTATGTCATGGCTTGTATGTTGACAACTTCAATGTTAGCGTATAGCTAGAATGACGAAAAACATCATTTTGGACATATGATAGAAATCAGTGAGTACATCAAGAAAGTACGTGCAAGTGGCAGGTGGTGCTTTACAACCGGTCAGGCGATTGCTGACTTAAAAATCTCGCAACCTGCTCTGCGATCTGGCATTTATCGACTTAAGAAGAAGGGGGATATCGTCAGTCCTGCCAAAAATTTATATGTCATCGTTCCACCCGAATATCAATACTTAGGATGTCTTCCAGCCGCAGAATTGATTCCAATTCTAATGAAGCATTGGGGGTTAAACTACTATGCATGCCTATTGACGGCCGGTATGTACCATGGTGCCTCGCATCAAAAGCCGCAAATATTTCAGATCATGGTTGCCAAGCAAATAAAACCATTGATTTGTGGTAAGGTAAGGGTTGAGTTTATCAGAAAAAAAGACATGAATGGATTGCCATTGCAAGATTTTGTGGTCAAGACTGGTATACTGAAGGTTTCTTCGCCAGAACTGACTGCTATTGATCTATTGCTTTATCGCTTGCAATCAGGTGGATTGAACAATATAGCTACAGTCTTAAGCGAGTTGCTTGAGGTTATGATTCCCCACAAATTGATAGAAACGGCTAATCTTGTTGAGGAGAAAGCATGTCTGCAAAGGCTTGGTTATATCTTAGAGCATATTGATCCAATGGAAGATGAGAAAAGAGATGACATTGTTGCAAAGCTACATGAATATACAGCGACACTAAAATTAACTCCCGTATCTTTGATGGCTGGATTGCCGACAAAAAACTGTTCTTTGAACAAAAAATGGATGATTATAGAAAACACAACGATCGAGAATGACTAATCATGATTTCTGAAAGCTTTATCGAACAATGGCGTATGTGCGCCCCTTGGCAAACTATGGCTATGATTGAACAAGACCTGGTTTTGAGTAGAGCCCTGGTTAATTTATACAATCAGCCTAAAATCATTCAGTCCCTAGCTTTTAGAGGAGGGACGGCCCTAAATAAGCTTTACCTTGACCGAGCAGCACGGTACAGCGAAGATATAGACGTCGTGCAAATTAACCCAGAGCCCATTGGTGATACTATCAAGGCCATTCGGGCATCTCTAGATGATTGGCTTGGTTCACCAAAAAGTAAGCTCACCCAGAGAAGTGCAAAACTTGTTTACCGTTATCAAGCCATTGATGATACGCTGGCAAGGCTCAAAATTGAAATCAATACCACGGAGCACTTTCATATTCAGCCGCTGAAGACTATTCCTTACGCAGTCAATTCGGAATGGTTTTCGGGCAGGGCTGACATTGTGACGTACCATTTGAACGAACTCATGGCAAGTAAACTGTGTGCCCTCCATCAAAGATCAAAAGGACGCGATCTGTTTGATTTGTGGCTAGTTAAAAGTCAGGGGTTGATTGATCTGGAACAACTGTTGTCCTTATTCGAACAGTATTGCAGGTACGCACAACATCATATAACGAGAGCAATGTTTGAGTTAAGCTTATCGCAGAAGTGCCAGTTTAAGGATTTTATCACAGACACAACAAAATTGCTGACTCCTGATACTGATTGGGATTTTGAAGAAGCATTGACAATGGTTAGACGTGAAATTATCAGCCATTTGCCAGGGAAACCCTGGAAGGGGATAAAGCAGGTGGCTTCATAGATTATGCTTAGGATTACATAGTTACATTTGTCGGGAATTCAGGATAGTTATGAGTTATTGCCAATTTGCCTATCAACACCCCCTACATCAAGAACATCATGACCGTGAGCATGGTTTTCCTGTCGCCGATGAAAAAGTTTTATTTGAGCGATTGGTGCTGGAGATTAATCAGCCGGGATTGTCGTGGCTAACGGTTTTAAAAAAACGTGAACATTTTCGAGACGCTTTTGCAGGATATGATTTGGAACAACTTGCATCCTATGGAACTGGGGAAATTGAACAGTTATTGAAGAACCCAGGTATTATTCGACATCGGCAGAAGATTGAAGCAGTTGTTTATAATGCCCAGCAAATCTTGGATTTTGTAGATGGTTTTTCAGGCTGGCTTCAACAGTTGCACCCATGCCCCCTTGATGCTTGGGTCAAATGCTTTCGCAAAGTTTTCCGTTTTACAGGCCCCAGCGTGGTGCACGAATTTCTGATGAGTGTCGGTTATCTACCGGGAGCACATCAGAAAGAGTGCCCGGTTTATGAAAAGGTGTTGAGAGCAAATCCGGCTTGGGCAGAAATTTGATTATTTTTGCTTGAAAAATGTGCAATCATTAATATATTTATGTTAGGGTAATGTTGAATTATTACTGATAGATTATTGTTTTTATTATAGGGGTTTAATTGTGAGAAATATATATTTTATATTATTTGTGTCATTGATGTTAAACGCGGTTGGCGTGGAATATATTGTTGCTTCTGAAGTAGAAGTTTCACACAGTACAAAGAAGAGGAATTATGGATTCTGGGCAGTGCACCCAGATAATTCTGAGCAAAAAATTCTTTTAGTCGGAAGCTGTCATAGTTATCCTCTTGTAGAACTTCCCACCGATCTTGTTAAAGAAATGAAAAGTCATGATATTTTGGTAACAGAAGTAGTAAAAGATACAAATATTGAAGAACATCTAAAATATGCTAGGAAGGCATTTAAATCTTTCAACCCTAAAGTATTAACTGAAAGGAATAATAAAACAGTTGGTTGGAAAACGGATGATCAAGGTTGGGAAATAGGTGATAATCCATGGACCGAGTCTCAATGCTTTTCAGAGGAAATCAAAGCTTTTTTCCAAGAGAATATGCAAGATATTTTGGGAGAAGATTTGCTTCTTCATCATTTGCATCCCGAGACTTTATTGTGTTTTTTGAAGTGCTGCGTGGGAAAATTATATGGTGTTGATAATGACATAATAAGGTACTATAGAGATTCAGGTAAAGAATCTTCTGGTCTTGAAACTTCAGAAGATAGAAAAAAAGCTATCTCGGAAGATGTGTATTTTAGATTAGGCCATAAAACAGTATCTTTTGTGCCATCGTATTCACAGGATATGGTGTCATTTGGTCTTGAAAAGTTAATTGATGAATTCGAGGTTTATAGAAGTATTTTGAACGCTGATATTGAAGTTGTGGGATCAGAGCATCATAACAAGAAATTAGTAGAGTCCGAGCTATATCTTCAATACCACGAAGATGGAGTAATTCCTTCTTCTGCAATTCCTTCGTACCATAGCACAGTTGGTTTTGAGCTTACTGAACTATACAAATATCTTGAACAAGGCCGTAATAATATTTGGGTACCAAAATTAATGGATATGTTTTCAACAAACCCTGAAAAATCTTTTACCATTGTCGTAGGGGCTAAGCACATCACGACTAGTGAAGATAGCCTCATTACCTTGCTAGAGACAGAAGGATTTACTTTCAAGCCATTTGTTGCAGATGACTAGCGAGATGCATAACCTCGGGCCGTAGCCCCGACCGGCATACTTGGTCAGCGGATTTTGTCCAGCTTGGCTTTTGCCAAGCTGAAGTGCAAAATCTAGCTAAGGACGCTAGGAAAAATAACATTTATAATCGTGTTTCGCGTTCTGTTGCTTGATCTTGCTGCGTAACGCTGTCTATAAAGTATTTTAGTTAAATTGTAAAGGTTATTTTTCCTAGCGTCCTAACCGGTATCTTAGGCTTAATTAGGGTTGCTGCGTCGTACATTATTGGATAGATCGTGATATTATTCAGACACGAAAAATCCTAGGACAACAAACAAAATATGGATATCTATTGATGAGGGTAAAGAACGAGAGCTTAAAAAGTGGGTGGAAAATTCCCCCCGAATTCGAAAGCAAAAAAGTAACATTCCGAAAAGAAATTGAAGGAGGAGCATTATGAGGTCACCGTCACACTTGTAAACTGCAAGCTGGTAGCTATAATTAAACTAGAGATTTTGATTTCACGAGAGTATAGTTACTCTCAAAAGCAAACAAAAAAAGGAGAAGTCCCATGGCTGTTATTGAATCTGAAATGATCCCTCTAGGGACCAAGGCCCCTGATTTTAACTTGAAAGATGCCACTTCTGGGCAAATGGTTATCTTATCAAAGCAGAAATCAGATGTGGCAACGGTAGTCATGTTTATTTGCAACCACTGCCCATTTGTAAAGCATATTCAAAAAAAATTGGCAGAAGTTGCCCAAAGTTATCAAAAACAAGGAGTGGTTTTTCTGGGAATTAACGCCAACGACTTTATAGCCTATCCTAGTGACTCACCTGAAAATATGAAGCGGGTCGCTGCTGAAAACGACTACTCATTCCCCTATTTGATCGATGAAACTCAAGATGTTGCGCGTGCATATAATGCTGTTTGCACACCAGAGTTTTACATTTTTGACGCCAATCTAAAATGTATCTATCGCGGTCGATTTGACGATTCAACTCCTGGCAATGGTGTTAAAGTCACAGGTAACGATCTTACCACGGCCTTAGATCAAGTTCTGAAGGGACAAGATGCTGATTTAGAACAAATTCCCAGTCGTGGATGTAGTATTAAGTGGAAGCCGTAGAGGAAAATTTTCATAATCTACGGCTTATCCATCCCTTTATTCCCCAGCTTCACTTTCCTCAGCAGCATCTTCTTCAGCACTTTCTAACATTGCTTCAGGTACATCATACTGATAGGGATCTTCTGCCTTTTTAGCACTCTGTTCAATCAAGGCTTTTTCTGCTTCTATCTGGGCTTCAGCTTCTTCTGCAGATTTGGCAACGTTGACCACCGCCCATACACTTACCTCTGGGTGCAGCATGATTTTAGCGCGGTGCAGCCCAAGCATCTTAATGGAATGGTGCAAAATAACCTGATCGCTCCTTAAGCTGACACCGGCTTCTGTCATAGCAGCTGCGATATCACGTGTGGTAACCGAACCGTATAACTGACCTGAGTCTCCAGCTTTGCGAATCATCACAACTGTCATGCCATCTACTTTGTCCTGAATCTTTTCAGCATCCTGACGAGCTTTTAAGTTGTTTGCTTCAAGCTGTACTTTTTGGGTTTCAAAGTACTCTCGATTTTCTTTCGACGCCCTTAAAGCTTTTTTCTGAGGCAAAAGAAAATTGCGTGCATAGCCATTCTTGACCTTGACTACGTCACCGATAAACCCCAGTTTCTCAATGCGTTCTAATAAAATAACTTCCATGATCTTTCCCAGCCTTTATTTCACAACGTAAGGCAACAATGCCAAGTGGCGTGCCCGTTTGATTGCTTGTGCTAACTCTCTTTGGTGTCCAGAGGATACAAATGAGATACGACGAGGTAATATTCTGCCCCTTTCAGACAAATATCTTTGCAACAACCGCACATCCTTATAATCGATTTTCGGTGCTCCCTTTTCACAGAAGGGACAGACTTTACGACGCCTAAACAGTTGACGTTGAGCACTGGGGCGCCCCCCATCACCTGAGGACGTCTCACTTCTTGATCTTGAATCATATGCCATAATTTACCTTTTCTACCTAACTTTTATCACTTGGGCTTTTATCATTTGGAGTATCTTGACTGGAGCTGTCCCGATTGGAACTATCTTGCGCGCTAGTAGACCCAGAGCTTCGATCTCGATCCCCTCGGAAAGGTCGCTTTGGTCTATCATCAGAAAAATCCCGTCCCCCGTAAGTGCGCGGCGGACGAGGTTGCTGTAGCAATGCAGAGGGTTGCGTCTGGTGCTCGTCAACAGCGATTGTTAAAAAGCGAATCACATCTTCACTGAGTCGCATGTTGCGCTCCATCTCTTCGATAGCGTCACCACCGGCAGTCACATTCATCAACACATAGTGTCCTTTGTGACTTTTCTTAATAGGATACGCTAGCTGTTTCAGACCCGCGTACTCAGTCCTGCTGACTTCAGCACCCTTTTCCGTCAAAATTCCTGAAAATTTCTCCGTAAGCGTATCAACTTGCGCTGACGATAATTCTTGGCGAGCAATAAAAATGCTCTCATATAGGTTCATTTGTAGTCCCCTCTCGGTTAATCATTTGCCCAACCCTGGGCCTTAAAAAGCTGGCACTCACCAGCAAGGAGATATCAAAGGGTAAATTTGTCCTCTAATGCCTTGGACTATAGCTGATGGAGACTAGCAAAAGCAAGAAAAATCAGGAAAGCAACAGCCCTGGGAAACAGAAGTTTTAATTTCACCCCAGTACATAAGTAGTTTATTATATTTTTTCTGACATACTTTGAAGAATTTGCTGGGAAGAATTTGCTAGAAAAATTAGAGGACACTTAAAATATGATCTACATTGCTCTTATTTTCATACTGATCGCCACGATTTTGCCGGTCCAGGCTGACAATCCCAAAGGCTTACATCCACCCAAAGTTGTGGAAACAGCAACCGCACGCGTTGGTCCTATACAGCGAAAGGCGCAATTGGTCGGACGTGTCAAATCAAAAAAAGCCTCAACTCTAAGAGCACGACGCTCTGGCCCGATTAAGCAAATTAATTTCCAAGACGGCGCTCAAGTACGTCATGGCGAAACTCTACTTCTGATTGATGATCCTGAAGTCGTACAAAGATACGAAATAGCAAAACAACAATCTAGTTTGGCTCACGAGGAGTTCAAGCGCCAAGAAATTTTGCTGAAAAGCAAAACGGGAACTAAGAAAAAACTTGAGCAAGCACAAACAGCTTGGCTTGCAGCCCAGGCAATTGAAAGCCAGGCTAAACTTGAACTTGATATGCACACCATTGTGGCACCATTTGATGGTGTCTTGGGCACGTTTCGCCTGAGTCAGGGGGCATTTATTCAGACAGGGGATGTATTGGTTAACGTCTACGACCCAAAATCCTATTACATTGAGTTTGAAGTTCCTGGGGATGCCTCGCTGCACTTACGTCCCGGACAAAAGCTGGAAGTAATCGCCCGTCTGGCAAAGGCTCCGCTTCCTGCACATATCAAAACCATTGAAAGCTGTATTGATACTCCGACACAAACTGCGCTGGTTCGCGCTGATATCGAAACGCATGCTCCTGTCCAGCCTGGGGAGTTTGTCAACATCAACCTGGTGATTGATACCAGTGGCGATAATGTCATCCAGGTACCCCTTACAGCCATGTTTCTAAATGAGGGAACTCCTCATGCCTATATTATTGAGAAAGACAAACTCAAGCTGGTGGCCATAGAGCCTGGCCTTGAAAGTGCTGGAATGCTTGAAATTAAAAAAGGCCTTAAAGCAAATGATACTGTCGTCGTAGGCGGGCAGTTGCGTCTAAAAGATGGGGAGTTGATTAAGGTGTACACAAAGTGACATTACCTGAACTCTGTATTAAACGCCCCGTATTTGCAACAATCTTAAGTGTATTGATCCTTCTGGTTGGTGCATTGTCCTACCAGAAATTGACAGTTCGAGAATACCCAGATGTTTCGATTCCAGTCCTTTCTGTGCAAACCAATTATCCCAATGCCAGCCCAGAGCTAGTCGAAAACGATATCACCTTTCCTCTTGAACAAGAGCTATCGGGTATCGAAGGGGTAGAATCCATCAGCTCACAATCGAAAAAGCAACAGAGTCATATTACACTTAAATTCAAACCTGGAACCCAGCTAGATAGAGCGCTTTCAGATGTTAGAGAACGTTTATCAAGGGCCAAGGCAAAGCTTCCAGACAATGCCAAAGAACCCACAGTTGAAAAGAAAAATAGTGACAGCGATCCTTTCCTGTATCTCTCTCTGGGAGCAGAAAATTACAGCCCTTCTGAACTGATACAGTACGCACAGCTGTACTTAAAAAACCCTCTGGAAAATATTGTAGGCGTGGCGCAAGTCCAAATCATTGGCACCCCTTACTTAATGGAGATTACTCTTGATCCCCGCAAAATGATGGCCTTAGGCATTTCTTATCAAGAAGTCCTCGATCTGCTTGAAAAACATCGTCTTTTTACCCCTGCTGGTGAAGATAATCGCGAAATCCCGCTAACGGTGATTTCTCCTCTTTCTACGCCTGAAAATTTCGAAAATCTTGTGATTCGTAAAATTGGAAATAGCGTCATTACCTTACAAGACGTTGCCAGCATCAAACTCACCGCAGATGACAAATTTCTTGTTCGAGTCAATGGTAGAAATGGAGTTTTGCTTGGGATTGTAAAAACGTCGCAAGGAAATCCCCTGGAAGTCTCTCAAATGGCCCGTAAGATAATGCCAAAGTTGCAGCAGAGCTTGCCCCCGGGTATCAAATTGAGTGTAGAGATGGATAAATCAACATTCATCCAAGTATCCCTGCACAATGTTAAAAAGACAATCTTTGAAGCCTGTGCTTTGGTGTTGTTGATCATTTTTTTGTTTTTACGCACCTTTCGCGCAACTTTGATTCCGTTGGTAACGATTCCAATTTCATTAATTGGGGCTTTTGGGCTCATGGCTGCTCTTGGTTTTTCCATCAACACCATCACTCTACTTGCCATGGTCTTGGCAATTGGTCTTGTTGTTGATGATGCCATTGTTGTGCTTGAAAATATATACCGCCACATAGAAGCAGGTATGCCACCCATTGAGGCCGCAAAAAAAGGCGGACGGGAAATTGGCTTTGCCATCATCGCAATGACGCTGACTCTAGCAGGTGTTTACACCCCCATCATTTTTTTGGAGGGCACAATTGGTCAACTCTTTTTCGAATTTTGCCTCACTCTTGTCTGTGCGGTTATTGTTTCAGGGGTTGTTGCGTTAACCCTGTCTCCCATGATGTGCTCAAGAATTTTGCAACCAAATCCAAAAAAACGATTTCCGCAAATTGATCAGGGACTTGAATGGATCGAATCGATGTATCAAGGGATCTTGCCTTTCTTTTTAAACCGCCCTCGCATTGTTGCTGGCGGGTTTGCAGGGGTTTTGGCGTTGAGTCTTCTATTTGTGCACTTTCTACCCCAAGAACTAGCACCGCAAGAGGATCGAGGTATCATTGGCGTTTTTTATCCACCGATGCCAGATGCCTCAAAAGAGACTTTGAATCGATATGTCGAACAGGGCGAAAAGATAGCCACACAAATACCAGAAGCCCAAAATATTCTCGCGTTTATTGGAAATTGGGGCGGCAATATCCCCATCTTGCTCAAACCCTGGTCGCAAAGAAAAAGATCTGCAAAGGAAATAGAAAAAGATCTGCGTGAAAAAGTAGACACGATTCCGACAGTAGTGACGCATGTGTGGAACTGGAGCCAATCTCTGCCTGGCACTGATTCAGGGGGTAAACCTTCTAGTATTTCAGTGGTGATCCAAACCTCAAAGGATTACTTGAACTTGTTTCATACTATGCAAAATATCAAAAAAACCTTTGAGGATTCCCCATTTTTCAGTGAGGTTTCGCATGACTTACAACTCAATGTACCGGGCTATCACGTCACAATTGATGAGCTTAAGGCAACCCTTGCTGGACTCGACCGCCAGCAAATTGCCAGAACTCTCGAGGTTTATTATCGAGGGGCACGCCCCATCGAGTTTAATAAAGACGGTATTCGCTACGATGTTAAAGTCAAAACAGCTACCGTCCCTCAAGACCTCTCTGAAGTTTATCTGAAAAACGAAGACGACAAATGGGTTCCGTTACGCAGTTTTGCCCAACTTGATCTTACCCCCAGCCCTGAAAAGCTCAGTCACTATGACCAAATGCGCGCAGCAAAATTCTCGTTATCCCTGGCATCTGGGGTTTCATTACAGGAAGGGATGAGCTACATCGATAAAACCTTTAAAAAAATGTTACCAAGCTCAATGAAGTTCAATTATACGGGAAGTGCCAAACAATTCTTGGAATCCAGCTCTATGATGATCCTTATTTTTGGACTCGCCTTGGCCTTCATCTATTCGATTCTGGCAATCCAATTTGAAAGCTTTGTTGATCCACTGATCATTATGCTAACGGTTCCTTTGGCCTGTGTTGGAGCCCTGGCCTTTTTGTGGATGAGCGGTGGAAGCCTTAATATCTTTTCACAAATTGGACTGGTGACATTGATTGGGCTTGTCAGCAAACATGGTATCCTGATTGTTGAGTTTGCCAATCAAGCCTTTCACAAAGATAGAGACGCACTTGCAGCTATCAAACAAGCTGCACACTTACGCCTGCGGCCTATTTTGATGACGACGGGTGCAATGATCTTTGGCTGCGTGCCGCTTGCTCTTACAACAGGCGCCGGATCTGAGGCCCGTAGATCTCTTGCAACCGTCCTCATTGGCGGCCTTTTACTGGGCACACTGCTAACGCTTGTGGTGGTCCCAACGGCTTATTTGATTCGCCACCGTGTTGAGAATTGGATTGCCAAACGGCGCTCAAAGACGGTTTTATCGCATCAGTAAAACCAACAGTTTGAGTTAACTTCAGATCATTGGCTCTTTTGCGTTTTGAGTGGGTAAGGAGATTTTTTCCTAATCAGAAAATTCGATGCTAACTACCCTCAGTTAAGTAAAAAAACAGCAATGGTCAAAACCACGATAGGCTCTAACACCTTGTTTTTCAAGGAATTACGAGTGACCCATCTTTTGTATACTTTCGATATTCGAAAAATATCTAAAAGATATATTTAAATATTAAGATAACATTTGCACAGGAAAGCACTTTTGCCTATAAAGATGATAGGTCAGGAGAGAAACTATACTGAGCCCCGTTTTTGCTGCAAATTCGTGGGGGCTCATTGCCGCCCCTACTAGCTTGCAACAGACAAGTTGCAAAAAGAAAAACAAAAAGGCTTAAGAATAAATTATTTAAAACGATGCTTTATTTACTTGTTGGAGGCTTGGAATTTTACCTGCTGAACCTATGCTGTTCGCCTACCTAAAATTCAGATTACCCACTCAAAACGCAAAAGAGCCAGATCATTTAGGTTTTGAGTACTTCATGGGCAAAAACGTAAGGGATATCTAAAGCCTGCGCGACCGTTTGATGGGTAATGGCACCACGGTAAACATTTAGACCATTGCGCAAGTGTTCATCGTCTCTCAAGGCCTGATGCACTCCTTTGCTTGCGATATTCAAGATATGAGGAAGGGTTGCATTATTGAGAGCAAAGGCTGACGTTCGGGGCACAGCACCTGGCATGTTTGTCACACAATAGTGAATGACGTCATCTACGACGTAGATTGGATTTTCGTGCGTGGTGGGACGGCTTGTTTGGCAACAGCCTCCCTGATCAATAGCCACATCAATCAACACTGATCCAGGTTGCATACACTTAACCATTGCTTGAGTGATAAGTTTAGGGGCCGAACCACCAGGTACAAGCACAGCGCCAATAACTAGATCTGACTGACACACATAAGATTCGATTGTTTCAAGTGTGGGTACAATGGTTTTCACCCTTGACTCTAGCAGGATGTCGAGTTCTCGCAAGCGCTTAGGACTTTTGTCAATAATGACAACTTCAGAACCCATGCCAAGACATATTCGGGCTGCATTCGTACCCACAACTCCCCCACCGATGATGGTGGTACGCCCGGGATGCACCCCTGGAACACCCCCCAAAAGGATACCGAGTCCATTTTGGGTTTTTTCAAGATAATGCGCACCGGCTTGTGCTGCCATACGTCCGGCAACTTCACTCATTGGCGCCAGGAGAGGGAGTCCACCTAGATGATCCGTAACTGTTTCGTAAGCAATAGCAATACAGCGGCTGTCAATTAAGCCTTGTGCTTGAATGGGATCTGGCGCTAGGTGCAAAAAAGCAAAGAGGATTTGCCCCTCATGCAATAAGTGAAACTCATTCTCTTGAGGTTCCTTGACCTTGACGATCAGCTCAGCGCGCTCATAGACTTCTTCCTTGGTTTGTACAACTTTTGCGCCTGCTTGGGCATAATCATGATCTTGAAAACCAATGCCAACTCCTGTTTGCGATTCGGTCAACACTTGATGCCCATGGTGCACAAGCTCACGTACACTGGCCGGCACCAGGCCTGCTCTAAATTCTAACGCTTTTATCTCTTTTGGTACGCCAATGATCATGAAATAAGGCCGTCCATTGTTGTTCTTTTGCTATTATTGGCGGTGAAAGTTAAGGTTTTCTTAACTCAACAGTTTGCTCTTGCAAAAACGACCTGCAAGTGACTATATTAGGGATGTAAGCAAGGATTTTGCCTGCAATTTTTGAAAACCTTAAGGGGTGCTTGGCGTGCTTGATTATGAGGCGTTGGGTGCTTGCTAATGAATGAGGAAAAATGATGAGTAAAGTAATTGGTATCGATCTCGGTACAACCAATTCGTGCGTTGCTGTTATGGATGGAAAGGATGCACGGGTTATTGAAAACGCAGAAGGTGTCCGTACTACTCCTTCGATGGTTGCCTTCACAGACAACAAAGAGCGCTTGGTTGGGCAATCTGCAAAGCGGCAGGCTGTCACGAACCCCCAAAATACTCTGTTTGCAATCAAGCGATTGATTGGCCGGAGGTTTAGTGATCCACTGACGAAAAAGGACCAAGACCTTGTGCCATTCAAGATTGTAGAGAGCGATTCGGGTGACGCTTGGGTTAAAGCGCAAGGCGAAAATTATAGTCCAAGCCAGGTTAGCGCTTTTATTTTGCAAAAAATGAAAGAGACAGCAGAAAATCACCTTGGTGAAAAAGTCACGCAAGCAGTGATTACGGTCCCGGCTTATTTTAATGATGCCCAACGCCAAGCAACTAAGGATGCTGGAAAAATTGCTGGTCTCGAGGTCTTGCGTATTATTAACGAACCCACAGCTGCTGCTTTGTCTTATGGGTTAGACAAAAATGAAGGTGGTATGATTGCCGTTTACGACCTTGGTGGTGGAACATTCGATGTATCGATTCTGGAAATCGGCGATGGGGTTTTTGAAGTTAAATCGACGAACGGAGATACTTTTCTTGGCGGTGAAGACTTTGATAAGCGAGTTATCGACCATTTGGCTGATCAGTTCAAGCAAGAGCAGGGTATTAATTTAAGAGATGATCCGCTAGCATTGCAACGTCTGAAGGAAGCAGCTGAAAAAGCTAAGATTGAGTTGTCGGCGACCATGGAGACGGAAATCAATCTTCCCTTCATCACCGCAGATGCGTCAGGACCTAAGCACTTAACCGTTAAGCTTTCCCGCTCAAAGCTAGAATCTTTAGTTGCTGACCTAGTTGAGCGCACGGTTGACCCTTGTAAAAAAGCTTTAAAGGACGCCGGTCTTTCCGCAGGTGACATCAAAGAGGTGATCTTGGTTGGTGGTATGACTCGTATGCCCAAGGTTATTGATACGGTTAAGAATTTCTTTGGTCGTGAACCACACCGTGGTGTAAACCCTGATGAAGTTGTTGCCATTGGTGCAGCCGTTCAAGGTGGAGTGCTAAAAGGTGATGTAAAAGACGTTTTGTTGCTCGATGTAACGCCACTTTCGTTGGGTATTGAAACCCTTGGCGGGGTCTTTACCCGGCTTATTGATCGCAACACCACGATCCCCACTAAGAAAAGTCAGGTGTTTTCCACAGCTGATGACAATCAGTCGGCCGTAACGATTAGCGTTTATCAAGGGGAGAGGGAAATTGCCCAACAAAACAAGGCATTGGGTCAATTCAACCTAGAAGGAATTGCGCCAGCACCACGTGGCATGCCTCAGATTGAAGTAACTTTTGATATCGATGCTAATGGTATAGTCAATGTATCAGCCAAAGATAAGGCCACTGGTAAAGAGCAACAAATCCGCATTGAAGCCTCTGGCGGTTTGTCTGATGATGAAATCAATAAAATGGTTAAGGATGCCGAAGTCCACGCTGAAGAGGATAAAAAACGCAAAGAGCTTATAGAAGCCCGCAACCACGCCGAAGGCTTAACGCATAGCACCGAAAAAAGTTTGAAAGAGTTTGGTGATAAGATCTCTGTGGAAGAAAAGCAGGCTATTGAAACCGCATTGGAAGAGCTAAAAGAAGTGAGCAAAGGTGAGGATCTTGGAGCAATTCAATCCAAAACTGAAACGCTCAGTCAGGTTTCAATGAAGCTAGGTGAAGCGATGTATAAGGCGAATCAGGAAGCTCAAACCACGGGTGATGAGGCAGGTACCCAGACTACGGAATCTCCAGAGAATGTTGTTGACGCTGAGTTTGAGGAAGTTGATGCTGACAAGTCTGATACCACTTCAGAAAATGGTGATAACGAGCAAAAGCAAGCTTAAATCAGGCATCGTTTAAAGTAAAAGTCTCCTACGGGTTATGCACCTGTGGGAGATTTTATTAAAGGGTTTCAAAAGTATGGCAAAGAGCGATTATTATCAGTTATTGGGTGTTTCACGTACTGCCTCAGCGGATGAATTGAAAAAGGCTTATCGCAAATTGGCGATGAAGTATCATCCCGACCGCAATCCAGACGATAAGGAAGCTGAGAAAAAATTCAAAGATGTGAGCAAGGCGTACGAAGTCTTGCGAGATGATCAAAAACGAGCTGCCTACGATCAGTTTGGTCATCAAGCCTTTGAAGGAGGAGCAGGATCAGCTGGTGCGGGACGACAGACCCGCGGTGGTTTTGAATTCAATTTTCAAAACGCAGGCAGTTTTTCTGATCTTTTTGAAGAAGTCTTTGGAGATATGATGGGTGGTGGTCATCGCGGCCAAAGGGCAGCCAGACGTGGTAGTGACTTGCAATACAATATGAGCATATCTTTGGAGCAAGCATTTGCGGGCACCAAGAGATCCATTTCAATAACAACCCTTGTGGCTTGTTCTCCCTGTCAAGGATCTGGTGCCAAACAGGGCACAGAGCCAATACAATGCCAATCGTGTCACGGGCGCGGTAAAGTACGCTCGCAACAGGGGTTTTTCACAGTTGAACGGGCTTGTCACACATGTGGGGGTACCGGCCAACACATTGAGGAAAAATGCCAGTCTTGTGGAGGATTGGGCCGCACGAATAAATCTAAGGTTGTGCAGGCGAACATTCCAGCTGGTGTGGAGGATGGGACTCGCATTCGTGTATCAGACCAGGGAGAAGCTGGATTTCAGGGGGCCCCGGCAGGAGATTTATACATTTTTGTTGAGGTTAAACCGCATGAGTTATTTCACCGTGAAGGTGCAGATATTCACTGCCAAGTGCCGATTTCAATGCCTACGGCAGCACTTGGTGGCTCAATTGAAGTTCTCACGATTGATGGCAAGAAGGCACGCGTGAAAATTCCTGAAGGGACACAATCGGGTGAAAAATTTCGCTTAAGGGGCAAGGGAATGAGCGTTTTGCGTCGCTCAGGCAGAGGAGATATGTTTGTCCATACATTAGTTGAAACCCCCGTCAAGATGACAAAAAAGCAAAAAAAGTTGTTGCAAGACTTTATGGAAGAGGAGAAAGAATCTCACTCAAGTCCTAAATCTGAAGGATTTTTCGCCAAGGTCAAAGATCTTTGGGAGAATTTGCAGGAATAGCCCTTCAAGCCAAAATTCACAATCTCAAGCTAACAGGGCTGTTCAAGCTAATCTTCTCACCGACACAATTCCAAACAAAGTTGGTGTGTAGCTGCTGATACGCCTTGCAGCCCTTTCTTTAGGTTGAGCTCTACTTGCTGAAGCCGCGCGGTAGCCTGCACCATCTTAGTCGTTGTCCATTTTTGCAAATGGGTTTTGTAACGAGGCTGGTTTTTAAAAAAGATTAAAGGTCTTGCTTGAGTTACCGCCTCATGTATCGATTTTCCTTTAGCTATTTCAGCCTTCAGCTGTAATAACTTATTAAAGTGCAGCAGTACTCCGCGTAAAATGTGCATGTCTTCAATCCCCGACTGTTGCGCCTCTTCTAAAGCCTTCACCACCAGCAAAGGGTTGCCATCGGCAATGGCTAACGCAAGTTCACCAACCTGTCCTTCGACAAAGCTGTGACAACAGGCATGCCAATCATCCGTAGTTAGTTCGCTGTCATCTTTTTGCTGATACAGAGATAATTTATAAAAATTCTCTGCTAAGTCAGCACTGTAGTGTTCAAAATTTGCAAATATATAATGCTTTAAGTCTGGTGCAAAGCGCACGCTATGCTGCGCAGTTAACGCTCTTAGATAGTGTCTTTTTTCCTCTGGAGTTCCCAGATAACACCCCACGAATGCTGCTCTCTTGGATGTCTCATGCAAGGTTTTCAACTTTCTCAATGATGAGCCAACTAAACAAGAAAAAATTAACTGTACGGTCGTATCCTTTTCCAACACTGCCTCAATGAGCTTCACCGAACGATCAGTGGCTTCTGTGACAATGATGATTTTTAAATGGGCGGCCTTAGAAAAGAGATCACCCTGATTTTTCAAGAGATGAGGCTGTTCAAGCAAGCGATTTTGTGAGTGCTTTTCCACCACAATAGATTCTTGAGTCTTTTTGTGTGCGTCACAAATACTCTTTGTGCAAAACTGTAGATAACTCTCGTTTGTGCCATACAATAGGACGCTCTGCACGGATGCATCTGGAAAGTGAATGTATTGATCAAAACGTTTTTTCATCGCCAACGTTACCTTGTTTTGCCATTGCCCGGGAGGATAGAAAGCCCGCCAATAGTAGTTTAATATCTTCAGATAAAATCTTCAGTGCTCGCTTGCGCGCATCATTTTGAGCTGTTCGGGCCGAAAAGGAGCCAAACTCCGCCTTGGGACCCAGTGAGTAAGAAGCAACAGCTTTACGTGTTTCATTCAGTACGGTACCTCCTTCAACGACCTTTGTAAGCTTAATATCTGCCGTAACGGTAAGCTCAGAGTGGCGAGGTGTGTTATCTCTGCGAAACCCGAGACGCCGTATATTTTCTGAAAGTTCTACTTTTAAACGATAGACCGATGGGCATTTTTTGCCTTTCGGTGTCATCGTATCAAGCAAATAATTGCGGAGTTGCTGACCTGAACGATCTGCAATAATGTCGACACGAATGGCTTGCAATTGCTCATTGATGCTGCCTGCTCCTTCCGGGGAATAGAGAGGTTGAAAGCCACAACCGACTAGTAAAAAGAAACAACTGATAATGACAGGATAGGCTAATTTTCTGACCTTGAATGGAGAAAATAATTGGATTTTGAACCGCAAAGATTTTCCAATTCGTACCCCATACTTGAGCCACATCAAATTTTTTCTAAACAACAATGTTTACAACTCGCTTGGGGACTATAATCACCTTTTTAATAGGCTGGCTTGCCACAATATTCTGCACACTTTGTAGCTCTAATGAAGCTGACTCAATTTCTGCATTATTCGCCTCCGCCGGTACCTCAATCGTCCCCCGCAACTTGCCATTTACCTGTACCGCCATGGATATGATTTCCGCGATCAACAGCGCCGGCTCTGTCTCAGGCCAAGGGTGATGCACGAGAAATGTTGCATGCCCAAGTATTTGCCAAAGCTCCTCGGTTATATGCGGCACAATTGGATTCAACATTTGCACCAGTACTTCCAATGCTTCACGAACGACAGCTGGGTGCAAATTTTGTGTGGACGCCTTTTCCAAATCGTTGCTCAGTTCACGTAGTCTTGCAACATATTTGTTAAAATGAAATGACTCCAGATCCTTGGTTCCTGCCGCAATAGTGCGATGCACCAGAGTGCGCAGCTGCAAATCTTTCTGTGACAAACTTTTTGAATCTGGCATGGGAGTCTTGAGGGGTGCAGCAATCTGACAGAGCTGATGCACGAGTTGCCAAAGGCGGTTCAGGAACTTCCACATTCCTTGAATCCCTGATTCGGTCCAATATAAATCTTTGTGCGGCGGGCTATCGGACATCATAAAGAGACGCGCAGTGTCAGCGCCAAACTCTTTGGTAATGACGTTAGGATCGATCACATTTTTGCGTGATTTGCTCATTTTTTCTGCCCGACCAATACGTACAGGGCTACCATCTTCGATTTTAACATATTGGTCATTACCTAACGTTCGCACTGCATCAGGCTGCACCCATTGACCATCTTCATCTCGATAAGTCTCGTGGCATACCATGCCTTGGGCCAGAAGACGCTTGAAAGGCTCTTCAATTTGCCAGTAACCACACCGTTTTAGAGCTCTTGAAAAAAACCGTGCGTACAACAAGTGCAGGACTGCATGCTCAATACCGCCAATATACTGATCAACAGGTAGCCAATAGTGTGTGGCTTCCTTATCCAACGGTGTTTGGGCATTGGGGGCACAAAAGCGCCCAAAATACCAAGAAGATTCAAAAAACGTATCCAGCGTATCTGTTTCACGTTGAGCGTCCTTGCCACAACTTGGACAGGCAACAAACTTCCACGTGGGATGGAGATCAAGGGGGTTACCAGATTGTCCGATCTCAATATCCTCAGGTAATGCAACCGGCAAATCCGATTCTGGAACGGGAACCGGTCCACATTGTGCACATTGTATGATAGGAATCGGACAACCCCAATAGCGCTGCCGGGACACGCCCCAATCCCGTAAACGGTACGTGATGGCACCACGCCCTTTACCCTCTGCTTCTAAGCGCTCAATCATCTTGGATTTTGCTTGTACAGTAGTGAGACCGTTTAAAAACTCAGAATTAATCATCTGCCCCATACCGTCATATGGTAGTTCAGGAATCGTTTTTCCATCAGGAGAAACAACAGGTATAATGGGCAATTTGTACTTTTGTGCAAACTCAAAATCACGTTGGTCGCCCCCAGGGCAGGCAAAAATTGCCCCCGTGCCGTACTCAGCCAAGACAAAATTGGCAACGTAGAGAGGCAATTCTTGGTTTGAGTTAAAGGGGTGCAATACCTGTAACTGGGTATCAAAACCCTTCTTATCAGCTTTTTCAATTTGCTCTTGGCTGGTCCCCAAAGCATTACATTCATCGATAAATGCGGCTAATTCAGGATTATTTTTCGCCAACTCCGTACTTAAAGGGTGGTTAGGGGAAAGCGCACAAAAGGAAGCCCCAAAAAGCGTATCAGGACGTGTTGTAAAGATCTCTAAAGGATCAGATCTACCCTGAATCGGGAAATAAACATATGCCCCTTGTGACTTGCCTATCCAGTTGCGCTGCATGGTCACCACACGCTCGGGCCACTCAGTTAATTCATCGAGTCCTTGCAGCAAGTCTTCAGCAAAATCTGTGATTTTTAAAAACCACTGTTTTAGTTGCCGCTTTTCGATTTTAGCTCCAGAGCGCCAACCACAGCCATCGATGACTTGCTCATTCGCCAGCACCGTGTTTTCAACTGGATCCCAGTTCACCCAAGCTTCTTTCTGATACACAAGGCCATTCTTCAGAAAATCGAGAAATATTTTCTGCTCATGACCGTAATAGTCAGGGCGGCACGTTGCAAGTTCACGTGACCAATCATAGGCAAAGCCCACGGATTGTTGCTGCTCTCGCATAACCTTAATATTTTCTTCAGTCCATTGCTTTGGATGCAGGTTTTTCTCGAGAGCTGCGTTTTCAGCAGGGAGGCCAAAGGCATCCCAACCCATGGGATGTAACACATTAAACCCTTGAGACAACTTAAAACGCGCAATTACATCCCCAAGTGTGTAATTGCGAACGTGCCCCATGTGCATCCGACCTGAAGGGTAGGGAAACATCTCCAATACATAATATTTGGTTTTGTACTCATCATCGCTGGCCTGAAAACAATTGTTTTCAGTCCAGGTTTGCTGCCATTTTCTCTCTGTTTCCTGGACGTTATAACGCGCAACTTTTGCCATCACATTCACATACCCTTGCCCTTAAATACTTAAGACTTTACGTTGTTCATCTTGATTTGACGCGCCCTGGTCAAAATTGCCTCTTCAAATTCAGCAAATGACTTGGGGTCAACAAACGTATCCTGCCAGCCACTTTTGGCCATTTTTTGCTTGTGAATAGAAACCCGAACGCCGTCAGCTCGTAGTTGGCGATCCAAGATCACAATGTCTACTTTCAGCCTTTCACTGGGGCTTTCAGGTGGTGTATACCATTCGCTAATAATTACCCCGCCAAAGGGATCAACGGAACGCAAAGGCATAAAAGAGACCGTATCTAAAGCCCCGCGCCATAAATAATAGTTAACGCCAAGTCCGCCTTCTGCCTGCTGTTGGCGCTGTTCATCCCCGCCAAACAAAAACAGATCATCACCGAACATTTTGCCAAGCTTGTCCTCTCGGCGCTCTTTCTTTGACATACTATCGTCATCACTGACTTTAGAATCTGTTCCACTGCATCCAACCAGCAATAGGAAAAATCCGATTGCCCCAAAAGTCTTAGCTTCAAATCGTAACATGCTGTATCACCATATCTACATCGTTGTTCATAACTAACACCCAGCCAAATTTGAAATGTGGGATTTGCTTCAGTATATACTCGTGCGGATTCAAAATGTTGGATTTTATGATAGCGCAAAGCGCGCAGTTTACACTTGGTAAATGAGCACTTTAAGCGTATCAGAAAACCTACATTTTGGATCCGCTTCAATATGGTTAGATTGTGCTGTTTGCAGCCAAAGGTCAACAAAAAATTGTATACCGGATAGCACGGTTTTGTACTACAGCGCCCCTGTATGCCCATTATCATAGGCACCAGGAAACTTCTAATAAAACCGGCTTCTACAGTATGACAGCCGAGGAAGGGGATGACCGATGTACTTCACCATATACTTTCAATCACGCCCACAAAAAAAGGGGGAGCTCAGCTCCCCCTTGCAATTTAACCAATTAAAATTCAACCTAGAATTTGAACTTCGCACCCAACGCAACCGCGTGAGTATCGTTGTTGTTTTTGCCGCTGGAGAAGTCCGAATTTCCAACCTTCAACTCATTGTCATAGTCAACTGCTGCCTTACCAGTATTCAAACCTAATTTGTTATACTCAACAAACACAGATAAACCTGGAGCAAGTTTGCGGTCGTAAGTCACCGAGTAAATATCGGCTTCGGCTTTTATACCATTGTACTTGCGTTCACTGTGGTAATAACCAACAGCGACCTTGTCAGGTCCATAGGTATATCCTGCCGCAAACGAGTAGGCTTCACCAGCGTCGAACTTGCCAATGGTGATACCTGGATCATTCTGAAGATTCCTCAACTGATTCAGATTCTTAACCTGCCTCGAGTCACCGTTGTCAATCCACTCTGCACCCAACTCAAAACCACGGAACTCAGCAACACCACCAATGGCATAAGACATAGCCCGCTCACGAATTGCAGTCTGATTCGCAGTCGCCAAATTCGTAGAATTAAATGTACTGCCCGCCGCTGACTTGGTATGGCTCACCAAACCAGTTGCCGACAATGCAACACTAAAGCCATTGGCAAACTCGTGCATAAAGTTTACAGCACCAGACCAGTTACTCAAACCAAACGCTTCAGGAGGGGAGCTCTTAGTGCTTGTGCGGTTATGAGCAGAACCATCCTTGCCTTGACCTTTGTGCTCGCTGTTTGGCGCATAAGAAGCACCCAACTGGAAGCCCCAAAGACGCGGCGTAATGTAGCTGACCTTCGTGGCATACTTGGTCGATCCAACCAAATCTGTTGTTAGCAAGACACCTGAGGGACGATTGATCACAGTCTGGAAGTTACCATCGAAACCACCAGTTGCTCCCATCACACCGAAAGCACCACGAGCCATAAAGTTTTCAACACCCTGGGCATTACCAAACAAAACCGTACCCCATTCGCCTTTAATACGCAGACGGTTTTCTTCGATCGGATTATGGTTTGTAGAGTTGTATCGAACCCCAGTATCACCCGTAATTCCAAGTCTCCAGTCGTAGAACATTTGACCCAACCAGTCCATACGCCCAATGACATCAAAGTTCAAGCGAGAGTCTTCCATGGCAAAGTGGCTTCCATAGCCTTTTTCACCCTTACCTCCACCAAGACTAGGATCATCCTTGTTACTGAATATATGGTACGTTGCAGTAGCACGGCCACTAACTTTTAAGGCTGGTTTTGTTGCTTTCCTTGCCTCAGCAGCATCAGCAAACAAACCAAATCCCATTACGACTCCAAGTGCTGCACTTCCCAGCAAAAAGTTTCTCATATTCTCCTCCAGTTTACGATTCCAGGTACCATACTTAGGTACGAAAAGCCTAAAACGGCCCAACGTTTCTTACATCTACAGCCAATCTACCTCAACTAGCCCAAATCTTTGCAACGGCAATCGCTCCACCACCAAAGATTCTCAATCACTGTTGCTAGCAAGTCACACCATTCAAAATGAACTTTATTAAAAATTGTTTCACATTCGTGATCAACCTGAGTTTTGGATAAGGGAGGATTTTGCTTATCTGCCGCAGACTGTAATACCGGTCACCATCCCGGATCCATTCCGGGACAAGTTTTTCTCCAGTTCACCAATTGATCTAGAATGTCAGGTCTGTCGGTTGTGCCATAGGGGTATAAATATCTTGCGCTTTGTAACTATCCAACTTGCTCAGTCAAAAGCGCAATTTAAAACCATTGAAAAAATGCCATCTAAGGGTTTAATATGTTCATATCATGCGTCCTATTATTGGTATAACACTCGATCGTGAGGAAACAGAGAGTTACTCAAAGCTACCTTGGTATGCGGTACGGGAAAATTATGTAGACCCTATTGCTTTCCTTGGTGGTACTCCCGTGTTGTTGCCTTACCAATGTGATCACATTGAAAATTATTTGGATGTTATCTCGGGCCTTATTATCACAGGTGGGGGGTTTGACGTTGATCCTAAGTTTTATGGGCAAGAGGCTTGCCACCCTAGAATCAAATTAAAGCCAAAACGAAGCGAGTTTGAGCACAAACTTGCATCACGTGCGCTTGAACGTGATATGCCGGTCCTGGGCATTTGTGGAGGCCATCAGCTGATTAATGTCATTTTCGGGGGAAATCTCATTGCACATATCCCTGAAGATGACCCTAGTTATCTCTCGCATGAACAGTCACCTCCCTTTAATCAACCCGGACACACAATTAAAATCACTCCAAACACCAAGCTGCACCAAATCATGCAAATGGAGGGTGCCCCGGTCAACACAGCCCATCACCAGGCAATAGCTGATGTTGGAGACGGTTTAATTGTCAACGCAGTGGCACCCGATGGGATTATCGAAGGTATAGAATCTTTGACACACAGATTTTGTCTTGGAGTACAATGGCATCCTGAGTATTTGATCACCGAAGGTGATCAGCGTTTATTTGCAGCCCTGATCCAAGCGTGTATCCGATGAACCAAGGGCAAGATCAAGGACAAGGGGAACGTGTCTCAAAACACATTGCACGCTCAGGACTTTGTTCCCGGAGAGAAGCCGATCGTTGGATTGAAAAGGGACGCGTGCAGATCGATGGAAAAACAGTTATTGCCCTTGGAACCAGAGTAAAATCTGCTTTACAGATTACAGTTGATGGGAAATCGTTGCCACAACAGTCTGCTCCCAGGTTATGGCGCTTTTACAAACCTGTTGGACTTGTGACAACTCATAAAGATCCAGAAGGACGTCCCACTGTCTTTTCTGCTCTTGCCAAAAAGCTACCGCGGGTGGTTTCAGTTGGACGTCTTGATATGTATTCGGAAGGTTTGCTGCTGCTGACCAACGATGGAATGCTTGCCAGAACCTTAGAGCTTCCCAAAAGCAAAATTAAAAGACATTATCGCGTTTGTGTTGAAGGCCACGTGGATGTGGAGAAGCTTTCCGCCCTAAAAAAAGGCATCGATATTGAGGGCGTAAGGTACGAGGGCATACACATAGGTCTCGAGAAACAAAAAAAGAACACCTGTTGGTTACACATCATCCTGCAAGAGGGCAAAAATCGTGAGATTCGACGGATTATGACATTTTTTGGTTATACCATCTTAAAGCTTATTCGCACCAAGTATGGCCCTTTCGACCTTGGAAACCTTAAGCCAGGAGAGGTTGAAGAAGTTCCTTCTGCTGTATTAGATGATTATATCTCTCGAGATTTGCGAAAGTAAATCCTATGCGTATTGTTACAGGTATCCATAAAGGTCACGCACTTTCAAGACCACCTGGTCATATTACCCGTCCAATGATGGACAAAGTGCGTGAGTCCGTTTTTAATATTCTCATGCACCAGAATTGGAAAGTATGCAGTGGTACCATACTTGAGGGTGCTATCGTGCTTGATGCCTTTGCAGGAAGTGGAGCCATTGGTCTAGAGGCCATCTCCCGTGGAGCAAAGCAGGCTTATTTTTTTGATAAAAGTCCAAAAGCTCTAGGGATTGTGCGAGAAAATGTCTGGAACCTAAAAGAGCAAGATCGCTGTAAACTGCTTAAGGTCGATGCTACCAATCCCCCAAGGGCACCTCAGAGTATGGATTTGGTATTTCTCGATCCTCCCTTTGGTAAAAATCTTGTCCTAGCCTGTTTGCCTCCCCTAATCAAAACAGGTTGGATTAACAATAACACAATCATTGTTGCAGAAGTTGAAAGCGGTAAACCCTTATCCCTGCCAGCAGGAGTTCATATCCTACTTGAAAAATCATATGGTGCTGCGCAGGTTTTTTTTCTACAATTAACCTGAATTTTGCTCGTTATAACGGATTCTGTGGGACAATTTTGGGTTGAAAAAGGAGGCTCTTCGACGTTTCAAGTGGAATTAAATAAAAAATCCAGAGGAGCTCCGATCAGGTAGATCATAGTCATAAAGGACTCCATATTTCGGTATCCTCTAGCTCTTGCTCTGACTGCTTTGAACACGCCATTAAGGCCCTCCATCCTTGCATTTGTATGCTTTGAACTCCATCTTTGTATGAT